>JAHEEY010000140.1 GCA_024640485.1 Chloroflexota bacterium
ACCGTGATAAACTAGACCACTGCCACGTCTGAACTGCCGATTGCATGAGTCGTTTTTTGCCAGCTGAGATGGCGGCATCGGCCGTATCCGCGGCTTATGCCCCAGCGGCAGCCGTTTTCCCCGCAGGCACCACACAGATCACCGTCTGCCCAGGTTTAGGGATCGGCTGATAATCTGTGGTGTAGATTATCAACTGCTGGTTGGCGGTAATCACAAACAGTGGAATCGCCTGACTGTCGTACTTGATTTGGAAGGCGACGTAGTCAAACTCATCCGTCAGCATAGTCGACTCGATCACCGCTTCACTATCCAACCGCTCAACCAGGAATTTGAATGTCTTGTCCTGCCCGAAGAGCATGCGCCCACGCAGAGGGTGAGACTCAGCATCATGGTGTTCAGCCCCGCCTTTGATCGGCAGCTGGTAGACTTCAGCCCGTCCAAACAGCTCGGTCAAATGCAGCGCCGCCAGGGAGTTCACATCACTATTGGAGGTCAGTGCCAGGGAACGGCCGATTCCCGTTAAATCCAACTCATCCATCAATTCCTCTGAAATGGCATCTCCCAGCTGCGCCTCCAAACCCGCTTCTAGGGCCGAAGCAACGTTTTGAGAATTTGTGTCGATGAGCAGGGATCGCAGCCCTTGCTCCTGCAGGGCGGCAGCCATCAACCGGGCCAATTTATGCGCGCCGATAAAGAGGATGCCCTGTGGGTTTTTCTCTGACAGCCCGAACCGTATCGCCAAGGGGCCAGCGGTCAGCCCATACAAGGTAACGGTACCGACAATGACCAGGAAGGTGGCGGTTACCAACTGCTGTGCCCCGGCGTGGCCCGCTTCAACCAGTTCAAAGGCGAAAATGGAAGCGACAGAGGCGGCTACAATACCGCGCGGGGCCATCCAGCTCAAAAACAGCTTCTCTTTCAGATTCAAGCGGGTGCCCCAGGTGGAAAGAAAGACAGATATCGGCCGGGCCGCCAAAATGAGTACAGCCAGGAACAGCAGCCCGCGCCAGCTCAAGGCGATGACATCATCCAGTTCGATGCGCGCTGCCAGCATGATGAACAGGACGCCGATGAGCAGAACCCGCAGGTTTTCCTTGAACTCAACTATGTGCTTGATCGATACCCATTTCTGATTGGCCAGGATGATGCCCATCAAGGTCACTGTCAGCAGCCCTGCCTCCGGGTGCAGTTCGTTGGAAATGGCGAATACCGAGACAGCAATCAAAAGTGAAATTCCGTTTTGTAGATGATCGGGCGCCCAATAGTTGCGCAGCAAAACGATCATTACGGCAGCGCCCAACGCGCCAAAAACGACCCCAATGATCGCCGTTTGCAGGACACCGCCCAAAACCACACTCGGTGCCTGGCCAAATTCACCGCTCAGGATCGCTTCAAAGATCAGCACCGCCAGCACGGCGCCGACCGGATCAATCAAAATACCTTCCCACTTCAGGATGGCGCTGGTGTAGCCTTTAGGGCGAATCTGTCGCAGCAGCGGTCCGATAACGGTGGGGCCGGTGACGATAAGAATAGCCCCCAGCAAGACAGACAAGGACCAATCCATTCCAAGAATAAAATGGGCTGCCGCAGCCGCCACCAGCCAGGTCACCAGGGCACCGACACTGATCAAGCGGAAGATGGCCCGGCCTACGTCGGGCAGTTCCCCCAAACGGAGCGTCAGACCTCCCTCAAACAGAATCACTGCCACGGAAATCGAAACCAGCGGGAACAAGAGTTCGCCAAACAGATGGTCCGGCTGAATAAATCCAGTGATTGGCCCGGCAAGGAAGCCGAAAAGCAAAAGCAGCAAGATAGATGGCAGCCGCAGCCGCCAAGCAAGCCACTGTGCCAGAATGCCCAATATCAAAACACTTGCCAAGCCTACGAGAAGATGATCACTCAATCGAAACCCCTTATTGAAAATGGCGACATCTCTGCACTGATTTCACCTTGCAGATAGATGTCGGCCGGAATTGCAGTTAATCCTTGCAGTCAGGACCTACACGCTTTCATGTATTTAAGACCGTCCTGGTTACTATGTGAAATTTATCAAATCAGGGAACAGCCGTCAACGCGATCGACTGCATTCTCAATCTGCGCTAACTTGCCCTGCCCTGCAGCAAACAAACCATGCCAGCATGCAGTAATTCCCAAGGTCTGCCGAAATTTCATCCAATGACTGCACAAATCGCCATGTTCCCGTATATTTGGATACGTTTCATGATACGCAATCGCTTGCATATGGCGCTGCCGAATATCGCGGCGAACAGGTTCATGCATACAAATCACGAGGAGTAGAATCTCATGAGTTTGGAAAAAATCATCCGTTTCAAGCCCCGAACGACAAAGATACAGGCGGCTTTTCGCCTGATGCTGGGCGCCTTCCTGCTCTTTGCAGGCATCGCCCACCTGACCGTATCCCGCACTGAATTCCTGGCCCAGGTGCCCCCCTGGGTCCCGCTTGACGGAGACCTGGTGGTAATCTTGTCTGGGATCGCGGAGATTGTTTTAGGTGCCGCTCTGATCGTTCTGCCGGGGTACCGCGCCCTGGTTGGTTGGCTTGCTGCCGCATTCATATTGGCTGTCTTCCCCGGCAATATCTCCCAATACATCAATCGCATCGACGCCTTCGGTCTGAATAGTGATAGAGCACGGGCCGTTCGCCTGTTGTTTCAGCCGCTGTTAATTCTATGGGCTTTGTGGAGCACAGGGGCATGGCAGGCATGGCGGCATCGCAACTCCAAGCGTGAGTGAAGCTCTGTGACCGGGTCACATGCACAGATCAGGATCAGGAGGCCGCGCTTGAGAGCATTGCCTGGCTTGTGCCGCCTACTAGGAATTTAATGCAACCCTGCTCATACCTAGGGGCAAGCATACCCCTTCCCTAGACTGCGATCCGCCGCAGGCTGCGCAGTGGTTCACCCAGTGTTCTTCACCCTGGACAGGAATTCCAGCATGAGCCGGTCAAATTCCTGGGGACATTCCCAGTTGACCGCATGTCCGGACCCTTCTACGAAGGCGAATTCACCTTTTGGGCACAGGTCAGCACTGGCTGTGGCATGCTCCTTGGGCCAGAACGGGCTCTCGGATCCGGCGACGAACAGGGCCGGCACATCGGTCTTTCTTATCGTCTCCCGCCAGTCGGTGTCGGCATGGTCCAAAAGCAGCGGCTTGGTTCCCTCTCGGTCGAATTTCAGATACTTCGGCCCCCGCATAAGCATCATCAAAACGATCAACTTGTTCACCGGCAGATTGTTCGGCTTGGGCAGCGGCTTGTCGAAGAAGGTGGGACGCGTTTCAGCATTCAAGCCATACATGCCGTAGGGCCACTCTTCTTCATTGATCATCTTCGGCGTCTGATCAACAGAGATCAAGCCATGCAGATGTGCGCTGCCAAATTGGGAAACATAGGACCACATGGATGAGGCGCCTTGAGATTGTCCGATCAGGAATGCCTTCTCTATCTTCAAATGGCGTATCAGCGCATCCAAATCCTTCCCCTGAGTGGCCATATCTTGTCCAAAGGGTGGGTTCTCAGAGCTGCCATGTGACCGTCTGTCAAAACCGATGACCCGGTATCCATGCTTTAGCAGGACCTTCTCCTGGTCATACCAGGAAGTCGCGGGAGCCGAGTACCCGGCAATGAGGATCACCGGTGTGCCGCTGCCCTTATCGATATATCCCAGTTTCACTTCATCGTCTGTGGTAAAGAATTCCATTTTCATTTCTATCTTCCTTTCTGTTTCATCTGGCTAGAAGAACGATGGTTCTCGGCTGCGCTTACAGGGCCGGCAGCATCTTTCCCGGGTTCATCAAATTTTGTGGATCCAAGGCACGCTTGATAGCGCGCATCACCGCCAGGGCGCCATCGCCATGTTCCGCCCGCATAAACTTCATCTTGCCCATGCCCACGCCGTGCTCGCCGGTGATGGTCCCGCCCATACCCAGGGCACGTTCGACCAGTCGTTCGTTCAGACGTTCCGCTTCCGCATGATCATCAGGGTTGGCGGGGTCAACCAGCAGCAGCATGTGGAAGTTGCCATCGCCGACGTGCCCGACCAGCGGGGCGGTGAGGAAAGATTCGCTCAGGTCTTGCTTTGTCTCGCTGATACACTCTGCAAGCCGCGATATGGGCACGCAGACATCGGTGGTCAAGGAGCGGCAGCCAGGCCGGAAGGCCAGGCTGGCGTAGTAGGCATTATGGCGCGCTTTCCAAAGGGCATTCCGTTCTTCAGTATCCACCGCCCACTTGAAGTCGCTGCCGCCCCAGGCATGGGTGATCTCGCCGGCCATCTGGGCACATTCATGCACCGTGGCGGTGGAGCCGTGGAATTCCAGGAATAAGGTCGGGCGTTCCACCAGGTTGAGGTCGGTAAATTGGTTGACAGCCTGCACCATCACCTCATCCAGAAATTCGATCCGGGCCACAGGAATCCCGACCTGCCGGATCTCGGTCACGGCCTTCACCGCCGAGTCGAACTCGGCAAAACCGACCACCGCCGCCGACATCGCCTCCGGCACACCCTGCAGCCGCAGGGCGATCTCGGTGATAATACCCAGCGTGCCTTCGGCACCCACCAGGAGGTGGGTCAAATCGTAGCCCGCTGACGATTTGCGGGCGCGTGTTCCAGTGCGGATCACCTCTCCCCCAGGGAGCACAACAGTCAAGGTCAGCACGTTGTCACCCATGGTGCCGTATCGCACTGCGGTGGTGCCGCTGGCGCGGGTGCTGACCATCCCGCCGAAAGTGGCGTCGGCACCCGGATCAACCGGGAAGAACATCCCCTGCAGCCGCAGGTGCTTGTCCAGCTGCTGGCGGGTCACGCCCGCCTGCACGGTGCAGTCCAGGTCTTCAGGGCTTACACGCAGGACCTTGTCCATACGAGACAGGTCCACGGAAACCCCGCCGTGGGGCGCGAAGATGTGCCCTTCGAGCGAGCTGCCGGCGCCAAAGGGAATGACCGGCGTCTGGTATTGATAGCAGAGCCTGACGACTTCAGAGACCTCCTCGGTGGTCAGAGGAAAACAGACGGCATCGGGAGGCATGGGCGGCAGCGGCGATTCGTCCTTGCCGTGCTGTTGGCGTTCATAGTCGCTCACTGTGAAGCGATCACCGAGGAAGCGGGTCAGTTCATTGATCAATTGGGTGTTCATTGGTTCCTCTCGCTGGGTGTGTCAGTCGGGCAAAGGCGCAGCCATCGCTTCGATGGGAGTCTTGCGGCAATGTAGTCGTATTATTGGGACAGTGAATTCATCCTCCATCCCGCTGTCGATTTCTTCGGCCAATTGACCCGATCTACCCATCTGTCTTTGCCCGCAGCAAAGATGATACCCTATCTTCCGGTAATCTGGACAAAGTGTAATGGCGAACTATCCCTGCCTCACAGCCGGGCAGCATCGTTGGTTCAGAGCCCGACTCGAGGCCAAATGCACCTTTCAAGGCCAATTACAGTTCGATGGCTTGATAATCCGCCGGCGCTCATCCATGGCAAAGCCTCTGCCGGCAGCTACCGACCGAGCCCGCCAGCACACTCTTGCTGTCACTTCTATCGGTGTCAACGTTGATCGCTATACCAACGACAGGAGATCTCACCAGCGGGCCCTAGATACGACTTTTCGGCATGCCGCCCCTCCAATCTGACCACACGCTGATATTAGCGGCCCTTAGCCGCTGCCCGCCTGAAGTTATCAATCATCAGACTAGTGATCTATCCGCTCCCGGGCATTGTCGCACCATCACATGTCCAGGCTCGTAGAGTGAAGACATGATTAGGATATTCGTTTCACTACAGCGGTCTCAATATAATGCGCGGCAGGTCGGTCGCTCATCTGGGATTGTTTCCAGCCAATTATCAGGCGTGACTGCAGCACAATTGCATGCTGCTGATACGGCAGAAGTTGGTCGACGGCGTTGCTGCCGCTCATCTTAGTTGGTATGTCTGGCCGACATTCGGCATGATGAAAGGTTTGGACGCAGACGCGCCTAGGCCTTCAGCCCCACCAGTCACGCTGTCACGACATCCGAACCGTACGAACAGCAAAGGAAAATCAATTGACCGCTATTAACCCCTATCTAACTTTTAATGGCAACTGTGAAGAAGCTTTCAACTTCTACGTCTCGGTGCTCGGCGGCCAGCCACCCACGTTTGTTCGCTTTGACGCCTTTCACTCTGAAGATGGCCTGGGCGGCAGCGACAGTGAGAAGATCATGCACGTGGCCATACCCATCGGTGACGGTTCAGTACTGATGGGTAGTGACACAGCGGATGCCATGGTCAGTGCCGTGTTTGGCACCAATTTCAGCATTTCGCTCCAGGTAGACAGCCAAGCAGATGCGGACAGATTCTACAGCGGGCTTTCGGCTGGAGGCAAAGCGACGATGCCCATGAATCTTGCGCCCTGGGGCGACTACTTCGGCATGTTGGTCGACCAATTTGGCATCCAGTGGATGATCAACCACGTCCAAAATCAGCAGTAGAATACAGGCAGGCAATTAGGACGACAATGTCCAGGCTGCGGTACCTTATATCGAATCGCTATCGCACCTGGATTACCTTGGAACCAGAAAGCACGCGCTGTCAGGTACAGCTTCGGAGAAGTACAGCTTTGGAGCGTCACCACGTTTGCAGGCCAATCGATCATCAGACAATTCTCTACTGTCACTCCTAGGTCAGATGCAAGAGAGGGCATTATACATGCGCGAGACTGACTTCACCTTCCAATTGCTTCAACTCATCCATTCCGATGTATCCGGAATGACGCAGAAACAGAAGCTGTCCCTGATCCAAACAGTCAGCGAAGCGACACAACTCGGCATGGGACACCAGCTGCCCACCTGTCACATCGTGCCGTTCGTCACGGGGCGCCGCCCAACATACGAAGCGGCCCACCCAGGACTGGGTTCCAGCGACAACGCCAGCATGATTTGTGACGCTTCGGACCCAGAGAAAAATACGACCTACATCATTTTTGAACTCGCCGGGCTAGAGCCGTACAACTCCCAGGATCAAGCGTCGTTGGGCCTTGACGTCACGCTTTCGTTTGCCGGCACGGATAATTCTCAACAGACAACTCCAATTCCAGGGTGGGATAAGCGGCCCTTGACGCCAAAGGTATTTGAACTAGGCGAGGACAATGTCCCCAGTCTGCGCTCCATTTCGTTTAGCGAAGCGGACGGAAAGCGGCTGGTTCTGGCGTTGTCACCCGATAGGGACTTTCTGCCCATAGATTGGAACTGGCAGGAAGCAGATTCGCAGGTGCGCGCGGCGGCATGCGACAGCTCAGATCCGTTTACGTTTGGGCACATGTACACCCAGATAGTCCATGTCTCGATCCGGCTGACCTTCCGTGGGGTCCCTGTGGCCATGTCCCAGACGCTGCTGGACGTTTGCGATACCCGTCGACTTGGGATGCTTTACCGGCGGCTGATGGACCGGCTGCTTCCCTCAGACGCAGCGCGGCAAGCCGTTGCGGCTGGAATCGATGCGATGGACGTGGCCTTCCATCCCTGGTTCCCGGTACTGCTGATCGGCTCGGACAAAGCCGCTCTTTACACAGACGCACTTGTCGAAGACATCGTCCACAAGAAACATCATTTGACGGACCCCCGGTGGCTGATGCGTGTAGGGCTGTACCTGGAATTTCTCACCTGCCTTGGGATTATCGAGATGGTCAAGGAAGAAGTGGGTGATTTGCTCTCCCCGGCCGAACGAGAGGCGTACGAGCAGCTGCCCAGTTTTGCCGAGATCCGCAAGCGTCTCAATGTTGAGGGGTGGCGCGAAGTATGGCAGCTGCGGGAAGCGACGTTTCACAGGTTTGGCGTGCCTCAAACCGGCCCGGTTTCAGCACTGAACCTGTTGCAGAAAAAGAAGGCAACCCTGGCCTTTCTCCAAGTTCATCACGACGACCTGAAACACGCAATTGAGCTGGCCGGAAAGAACGAACATTATGCTCAGGAAACGTGGTGCAGAGTGTTCCGAGATGCCGAAAGAGCGCTCTTTCGACAAGCTCATGCCGCCTTTCCTGCGCTGGGATACCTTGAGGATTATGTTAGAGAGGTAGTCCTCTGGCACCAAAAGGGGAAATCCATTGGCGCCGGTCGCTTGTTAGGCCAAGTAACAGGTCTTCTTGGCGACCAGGATGGTATCTTCTCCTCGGCCAGCAATCAGTACCGGGCATCCATGAATGAGGTCGCTGAGTGGGCAAAGGAACGGGGCTTGATGGACTATACGGGCGAAGAATGCATTCCCGAACAAGTGAGCCTTGTTACGGCGCACATGGAAGAGGATATGCGGTTGGTCGAACAGCTGCAGCGGCGTGACGGATACGGCAGTTCGCTGGACAATTTGCAGAAACTCCAGAGTGAAGAAGCTGTGTCAGCCGAGCAGGTCTATGAAAAACTTGGGGAATCGGCGATCTTCGGCGGGCTTACCAGCAAAGAACGCCGCCACCTGGCCAATACGGCCCGGGCCATTATTCTTAGCCCGATGGAGCGCATCGTCATCGAGGGCCGAGAGGGATCATCTCTATTCCTGATCGGCAGCGGCACATTTGAGGCACTGATCCGGCAGCCGGACGGGGTCGACCAGGTGATTGACATCAAGAAGCCGGGGGACATCATCGGTGAAGTTTCCCTATTAACCGGAGCTAAGCGGACCGCTACGGTGCGGGCCACGGAAAGCGCCATCGTCTACGAAATTGGCAAGCTTCAGATTCAGCCGCTGTTGAATGAAAGAGCTGAGTTAATCGATGAACTGGCGGCAGCGATGGAAGCGAACATGCAAAGAGTCAACAGCCAACTGGAAGCGTACGACACCGAACTGGGCACGTCTACCCTGAAGAATCGAATCCTGCAGTTCTTCTTTGGCAACTAATAAGATACCCGGTCCTCAGACCGTGGACACCTTCACAAGGGCGATACCGCTGCCGGCCAAGAGCATATCTGTCAGAAATGTGACCAGAGATGATCCGTTCTGCTCCTGGCGTCTGGCCAACTCGCGCTGCCCAGCCTGTCTGAATTGCCGTGACTAGCGCAGAAACGCTTCGTGCAGGCCACCATCCACATTGATGATTTGCCCGGTTGTCTTGCTGAGTCGACCGCTGGTCAGCAAATAAGCTGCCTCAGCTTGATCCGCCAGGGTGATGGGAGATTTGGTCAAAGTGCGTTGGGCATAAAAATCGGCCAGCTTTCCCCGCAGAATCTCGGTGTCTTCACTTTCGTAAAAGGGAACCTCGTACTTGACCAGCGAACTGATGACCCTGTCACGGGGAAACATGCTGCTCCCCTCCACTACGGTCGCCGGGGCCAATCCGTTGACCCGCACCAGGGGTGACAGCTCGATTGCCAGCTCGCGTACCAGATGGTTGACTGCCGCTTTACTGGTGTCGTAGGCAATCGAACCTCTCTTGGCCACGGCCCCATTGACACTGGTTGTCAGCACCAGGGTACCGGGCAGTCCCTGCGCTTCCCAGATTGAGCGGGCCTCATCGGCAATGAGGTAGCTTCCCTTGACATTGACGGCAAAGGTCACATCCCACTGACTATCAGTGACTTTGCCGGCCTTGGAAGGCGGCATGAAAACCCCGGCGGTGACGATGATATTGTCGATGCCGCCGTAGGCCAGAATCACCTGGTTGAACATCTGCTGTACGGATTGCCGATTGGTGATGTCTACCCCCAACCCAAGGGCCGGTCCGCAGGCCGAGATACCTGTTCCGGCGACGCCGATACCGATGCCGTATTTGCCGGTCAGTTCAACGGCCGTTTCCTGCGCCGCTCCCTCATTCAGGTCGGCACAGACCACATGGGCCCCTTCACTTGCCACCCGGTGCGCCGTGGCTTTGCCAATGCCGCTGCCCGCCCCCACAACCACGACGACATTACGAGCCAGTTCTTTCTCCGGCGGCATCCTCTGCAATTTGGCCTCTTCGAGCA
>JAHEEY010000141.1 GCA_024640485.1 Chloroflexota bacterium
TGAAACGCCCTTTCATCTCCGGCAAGAACAGCTCATTCCCGGCAGCAAAAGCGATAAAAGCCAAGGATACATTGTCGACAAAATGCAGCCGCTCAATCGCTTCCTGAGGGAAAAATCCTAAAATGAAAGCGCCGGCTGCCAATCCTGTCACCAGGTATCCGGTGATCTTCGGCAGCCGAATCCTGGCAAAAAACACGCCAATTTCCTTCGCCGCCAATGCGATAACTAAGAACCCCGTTAGCAGTAGGGGCATAGACTGAATGCTTTCCATAGACTATTTACATACCTTCTTTCTACTTTAGTGCCCGGTTCCGAGAAGTTAGGTGAACAGCTGAAATGGGCTCAGCCGTAAGCAGTACCACTTCTCGGCAGTATGCCAACTGACTTTCGGATCGTCATAGCGTATTCTTAAATCTGCTGGCAACGCCTAAACTTCAATTAAACCAGTTCTGGTTGTCTGGCGCTTTTCGGGTAGAGCAGCTTGAGCATGATGGGCGTCACCAATGTCGTGGCCAGGACCAACAAGACCATACTGGCGAAAACTTCATTTCCAATTACACCGTTATCGAGCCCAACTTGAGCAACAATGAGCAAAACCTCGCCACGAGCCACCATGCCAACGCCAAGCCGCAGCGCGTCTCCCCTGGAGAAGCCGCCCAGGAGCGCACCCAGTCCACCGCCGATGATCTTGGACAACACTGCCGCCGCCAAAATCATCAATGCAAACGGCAAATGCTCGAAATCCTCCAGCACGCGCACATCAGCCTCCAGGCCGATACTCACAAAGAAGATCGGCACCAACCAGGCATAGGCCAGCGTATTTACTCCGTTTTCAATTTGATGCTTGAATGCAGTCCTGGCGAAAAATAGACCTGCCAAAAATGCGCCAATAATAGCGGCCATGCCGGCTATCGCTTCGGCCGCCCAGGCATAGAGCAGCACCGACATGATCACCAGCGCCATCACTCCCTGGCTGATAGGCAATCGGTCCACCCAGGATGCCAGTCTGGGAATGACAAAGATGCCAAACCACGTTGCCGCCAGCAAAAATGCGACCATTTTCCCCGATTCCAATAGAACCGAGGTCAAACTTCCGCCCACTTCGCCTTCAAATGCTGTGAATAATGAGAGAAACAGAATCACCAAAATGTCATCGACTACGACAGCACCCAGCAGTCCCGTTCCCACACGACTGCGCAGCACCCCGAGCTCCATCATAACCTGAGCAGAAATACTGACGCTGGTCGCCGCCAGCATCAGGCCGATGAACAGGCTGGGCCGGGGTTCGAAACCAAAGAACCGGGCGACGCCCAACCCCAGAATCACAGGCGTGGCTGCCCCGATGACACCTGCCAATACAGCCGGTTTTCCGGTTCTTCTCATGCTGCCGAAATCCACTTCCATCCCCACAAGAAACAGCAAGAACAACACCCCGAGATGAGACAAGTGGCTGACCGTTTCTCCAAGATGGGGGTCGCTGAAAACAGGCCAATGAAGCATATTCAGCGCCGTGGGCCCCAGAATAACTCCCGCCAAAATCTCGCCCAGCACGGCTGGTTGGCCCAGCCGGGTACTCACATACCCAAGCCCTTTGGCCGCCAGGATGATAATACTCAGAACTAGTAGGAACTGCAGTAAAGGATCCATCTTTGATTCGCCCAGAAATGCTAACGTTATCTTAAGCTCATTAATGTGTGCCATTCCGCATGGAGCTCCATCTCACACAGTCTAGCGAAGTATAACAGAGGCATATGATATACGCTGTTTTAACCGGCGCTCTCCGTCGATTTCTAATGCGTTCTATTAAGTAACGACTCGGCTCTTCGCCCCCCTACTCCCCACAAACGCATAGTCCCCATTCCCAGCATCAATGTCGCAGATGCCCGTAACCTTAGCAGTTTACCGGAATCGTCGAGCAGGACGCAATGCCTCACCCCGGGGTGGAGATGAGATTGAATATGGTTTTTAGGACGATGGGGCTGTTGATTCGCCGCGGGCGATCAAGTGAGGGCGGACAGCCGCCGGGCGTCTGCTGCCACGTCGGTCGGGGAGTACGGGCTATCCGGCTAATGGTAACAGGCCCCGATGTTAGCGGACTTACGGCCGCTAACATCGGGGCTGATTTTCCTCCCCAAAAAAGATGGGTGCTACTTACTGACTATCACCGGCAAGTACACCTCAAACGAGGTGACCAACAGCTCCAGGGTGGCGACACTGCTGTCATTGACGCTGCCGCTGGTGGCGGTGCCGGTGATCGAGTAGATGCCGGGGGCGGTCGCTTCGACGGTTACCGGGATGTATGCCGTAGCGTGGGCCGGGAGCAAGATGGTGCCGAGAGCGATCTCGGCGGTCAAGTTAGGCGCGTCCAGGCTGAACTGGTAGGTCGCGGCGCTGTTGCCGGTGTTGGTGATGACCATCATGTAGCTGGTGGAGAAGGTGTCGGTCAGTGTCTGTGTAGGCGGCAGCCAGCCTACCTCCACATAGGATTGGTCGGGCACCACCAGCGTCGCAGCGGCCATATTTTGAATACGGCTGTCAGCTTGAGATTGGGCTACCGCCATCATCGGGTAGCTGTCTGGCAGCAGGAACTGCAGGTCGACCGCGGTCATCTGCACCGTCTGCGCCTGGCCTGGATCGAGGGTTACCGAGCTGGGTGTGAAGGTGGTCGCCGCGGCAGCGATGCCGGCCGGGGTGAGCAGGAAGGTGTCGGCCAGCGAGCCGGTGTTGGTTACCGTCACCTGCCATGAGGCGCTGCCGTCGCCGCCGAGGGTAGCGCTGCCGGGAGCGATGGACAGGGTGACGCCCCGATTCAGCAGCTGCAGGGTGCCGGTCAGTTCGGCAGTGACACCGCTGTTGCTCTGGGAGTCGGCGGTTATGGTGAAGGGGTAGCTGCCTGGCGTGTCCCCCAGAGCCGGGGTCACCAAGAGGCGCAGAGCGGTCGAGTTGAACAAGAGCGCATTGACCGAGACGCTGTCGACAGCGACGCCGTTGCTCAGGATTTGGTAGCGCCAGCCTGGAGGCAGGCTGAGGTTCAAGTCATAGGTGTCCGGCAGATCGCCTAGATTGGTCACTGAGAGGGTGTAGGAAACCGGGGTGCCCGGCCCTCCCACCCCACTGACTGGGTTCAACTCCAGGGCAACCGATTGGCTGCCAACCGCTTCAACAACGGCATCGGCCTGGTCGCTGGCGCCGGAACTGCCGGCGGCAGCGGTCACGGTGAAAGGATGAGGCCCTTGGTTGAAAGCGGTGGCGGTGATGATTACCGAGCTGGCGCTGCTGCCGGCTACCAGCACCGATGCCGGCAGATCTACGTCCGCCAGGCCGCCCCCGGTGAGCGTGTAACTGCGGGACACCGATTCCAGGTTGGAGATGGTCAGCGTGTAGGTGACCGGAGCCGCGGTTGCGGTGCGCTGCCACGCGGGGGTGATGGCTACGTCGACGCCGTCGATGATCTGTATCACCCCCTGGGCTGTATCGGTGCCGCCGCTGCCGGTGAGCACGTCGATGAACAGCGGCAGCTGGCCAGGAGCGGTGCCCGCCGGGATGGTGATTGTGAGGGTGACGGTCTGGGTTTCGCCGGCTGCCAGGTTGACCAGAACCGGGTAGCTGACCCAGGCGGCTGGAATGCCGCTGACGGTCAGGGTGTAGCTTGACCCACTGGATAGGTCAGGATTGGTGAGCAGCAGGTCGAAGGTGACCGTGCCGCCGGCAGGGACGGTCTGCGTGGGTGTGGATAGGGCCGCGATATGGGCTGCCTGCAGATAGAGAGGCGGCAGGCGGAACTGGTTGCCCCCGCTGAGCAGGGTGTAGCTGCCGTCAACCCCCTGGCTGACCTGGCGAACTTCGCCCGGCCGCATATCGGCCATAGCGGTGTCAAAGGTGGTGGTATAGACCGGCTGCACCCAGGTCTGGGTGTAATCCCAGCGGTAGTCGGGCGGTGTCATCACCGGCGGCGCTGAGAAGGTGTCGGTTAGTACAGACACGCCGGTGACGGCGGCGGTGTAGGTCAGGACGAGGCCGTAACTGGGGCTTGGATTGCGCAGTGAAGTCTGGGTACGGTAAGTGTTGTGCACCTCCCAGCTGTTGGGTTCGCTGAAGGGGACGGTCAGGTCGTCGTTGATATTGCTGATATGGTAGCTGTGCTGGTTCCACAACGGCCGTGAATTCGCCCAGACATGGTCGTATCCAATAACTACAACACCTTTCAGCGTGGGGACTACGATCTCGGCAAAGCCGTCGTTGTCCACATCGACGATGTTGGGGTAATCGGTGGCGGTGTGGGACAGCGCCTGCGGTTCGTTGAACAGTACGGACCCATCGGCGCCGTCGAAGATAGTGAGGCCCTGTTCTTTACCATTCCAGGCGATCTCGTAGATACCATCCCCGTTCAGGTCCAACACAGAGGCTGAGTTGGCCGAGGTAGAATCGTAAGCCGGCGACCACCATAGAATGGAGCCGTCGGCGTTGATGGCGTACAGCCGGCCTGCGCCGATGCCGTCATCGTACTTGGTGCCGGTGACAATTTCCACCTCGCCGTCTCCATCGATATCGGCGATCGAAACGCCTCCGGGTTGGCCATCATCCAGGGTAGTGGTCCAGAGGATGGAGCCGTCAGCATCGAGCACCGTCAGCAGGCCGAAGCTGGCCACAGCGATTTCCGGGCCAGGATCTCCGCCGGGCTGTTGACCGTCAATGTCGGCGACCGCGGGGGCGCCAAAGAGCGCGCTCAGTGCGGTGGAAACGGGAGTAGACCAGACCAGCTGGGGGCTGCCCAGATTGTAGTCGATGAGATGGACGTTGTCGGCCCAGTCAACCACCACAATATCCAGCAGGCCGTCGCCGGTCATATCAGCCAGCATCGGCAGCCCGACTTCAGATGGAAGGGTGGTGGAATAAGCCTGGGTGCCGTCTGCTTCATAGACGACCAGGGTGTTGCCCATATTGACCACGATTTCCGGAGCGGCATCCAGGTCGAGGTTGCCTACCGCCGGGTTGCCCCGGGCCAGCTTGCCTGACAGGGTAGCGTCATGCCAGTACGGGGAGCCATCATTGTGGAATGCGTACAGGCCGCCGTTGCCGGCTACTACAATTTCCGACCCAGGATTACCATCCAGGTCAGCCAAGAGCGGTGTACCCAGGTTGGCCCGTCCGGTGAATCCAGCGCCGATGGGTACGCTCCAGATAATGGGGTCACCATCACCGGTATCGGCGCCGTCTCCCCGGTAGAGGAAGAGGGTGCCCCAATTAGAGCCATCGTCGGCGGCGACCGCCAATTCCACAGAGCCGTCACCATCGACGTCGCCGGAGGCGATGGTCGAGATGACCCCGAAGGTGCCGGCTATTGGGGCGCCGTTGCCGGCGCCACTGCGGTCGAACCATTCCACCATGGGCTGATACGGGGCCAGGCTGGTGGGGTTAGCGGCAAAGCCGTCCACCCGGAAACCGCCGTTGTCGTTGAGCACCCGCACCACGTGGGGACCATCGGCCAGGCCGGTGTAGTGGAAGGCCATCGGGGTGGGCGTGAAGTCATAGCGGGTGTTGGCGGTGTCGGTGTAGACGCCGTCGATGTAGATTTGGGCCGTACTGTTGTTATTGCGGCCAAAGCCATAGTAGGTGAAGGAATCGCCAACGAAGGTGTACCAGATGGTGCCGGGGAAGTTATAGATACCAACGCCGGAATAATCCCCGTCAATGGCATAAGGGTTGCTGTAGGTGTCTACCCAACCGCCATAGTGAATACGGCCGTCCAGTTTGCTCTTGTCGGCATTCTGGAAAGCATCGCTGGTGGCGGTGCCGTCCCAGACGTCGATGTAATCCAGCCAGGCGAGGCCGGATATGACGACCATGGAGATGGTGTGGGTGGCAGTCAACATACCACCGTATTGGAGGGATGTGGCCGTTTCATTGGCGCTGTAGAAATCGATCAGCCCCTGGCTGACTCCGTCGATGAACACCTCGGCAGTGCCGCCGTTGCTGCGGGTACGGATGCCCAGATTGGCCCAGACGCCGTCGAAAGTCAGGCTGACGGTGTCACTCACGGTGGAAGAGCCGGCTACATATCCTTCACTGGCGGCACTGGAGTTGTCATTGAACCAGCTGGCTGGGCGCTGGCTGTGGGGAGTGCCATTGTAGCGTAGGGCGGGGTCATCTTCCTCGTAACGCACCAAGCCGCTGAAGCCGAGGAACTGGTGAGCGGCACCACTGCCAGGGGTGGTGAAGGCGTCGATGCTGCCGTCTCCCCGGCGCGCTTCGATGTGGAGTACATGACCGCCGCTGCCCAGGTTGTCAAAAGTGAATGTGCGGCTGATGGGATTGACCGCGTACAGGTTTATCTCGCCCAGGTATTCGCCGTCCATGTAGACGCGGCTGTGTCGGGCGCCGTTGCTATAGGCCATGGCTTGGTAGCTGACAGAATCCCCGGTAAACAAAAACCAGCTATTTTGGCCGCCACGCAAGTATTGGCCGCTGCTGGCTCCTGCTTCGCCAATAGACGCGAACCCATCACTGTGGGAAACGCGGATGTCGGTCTCTTCAAAAGTTCCCGGTGTGTCACTGCTGCCATCCCATACATCTATGAAGTCCAATCTCACCTGGCGGACGCTGCCGGTGACATTGGGGTGGCGGCTGCTCAACAGGGTAAAGGAGATGACGTGATTGCCATCGATCAGATCGTAGTAGTAGGAGACGGCATGATCATCACGGTCGAAGAGATCTTCGATGCCCTGGCTGTCACCGTCGATGAAGATTTCCACCTGACCGCCAGAGCTGCCCGTGAAAAATCCTAACCCGACCTTGGCGCCGCTGAACTGGAAGCTGACGGTATCGCCTGGTGAGCTGGAGACGATGTATTGGCCGCCGCTGGTTATCTGGGCGATGGAATTGGCGACACGGCTCCAGCTGCTCACCGTTTGGGTAAAGGGTGAGCTGTTGTATAAGATGTTGGGATCATCCTCTTCGTAGCGCATCATGGCCCCGGGTGTTGGCGGCTGCACATACGGCGCAGAGCCGGGGGTGATGAAAGCATTGATAGTCGTCTGGTCTTTGTGCGGCTCTACTCGCAATACGTGGACTCCGTTCCCCAGACCATCGAATGAGATAGTGGGGGTCAGTCCGGTCATCTGCTCCAGGTCGTAGGTGCCCTGGAACAGATCATCAATGTACAGGCGTGCCCGGCCCAGGGTGCCATCGTTGAATGTCTCGTAGCTGATGGTCGGTCCGGTGAAGGGGAACCAGGCGGCGCCTGCGCTGGCACGCAGGTAGTTGCCATCCAGGGCATTGGTGTTGACGCGCTGATCCCAGCCATCGCTGAGGTAGAATCGGCCGTCCCCATAGTCAAAGGTGCCGTCGCTCAATAGATTTCCGTTCCATACATCCAGGTAATCAAGGCGTACGAAACCGTCACCCTGCACTGTCATGGTCAGGGTATGGCTGCCGGCGCCGATATCAGCGAAGGTCTTACTGGTGACGCCGGTTTCGCGCCGATAGGTATTGAAAATACCCTGGCTGGCGCCGTCCAGGAATATCTCTACGCTGCCGCTGCTGTTGTCGGTGGAGAAACCGACGCTGACCCAGGAGCCGGTGAAATCGAGTCTGGCACTGTCACCGCCGGTATTGGATTGGATTCGCTGGCCATCGCTGGCTTCTGTCGCTAGACTGTTTTCCACTCTGGCCCAAGAGAGAACTGTTTGGGTGAAGGGAAGTCCGTTGTAGAGCAGCGCGGAATCATCTTCCTCGTAGCGGTGGAAATCGCCGATGGCGGGGGCTGAATAGGCGGCTCCGGTGGCTGGGGCGCTGAAGCCTTCCAGGCCGGTAGTGCCCCGGTAGGTCTCCAGCCGCAGCAGATGGACGGTGCTGATTAAGCCGCTGAAGGAGATGGTGGGGGTGGTTTCGCCGCTGGCGCCCAGGTCGAAGATGCCCAGGAACTGGTCGTCCAAGAAGATCTTTGCTTCGCGATGGGTGCCGTCATTGTAAAGGTGGTAGCTGGCACTGTCGCCAGTAAAGGGGAACCAGGCGGTGGCACCGCTGCCGCGGAGGAAGACGCCGTCCGGGGAGGCCGGGCCGCTTCGATCACTCCAACCCTGGCTCAAGTAGTAGCGGCCATCGTTTTCAGCGAAAGTGCCGCTGGTCAGGCCAGTGCCATCCCAGACATCGATGGCATCCAGGTTGATATCCCCGTCCCCTTGGACGGTCAGGGAAATGGTATGGGTACCGCTGATTAGGCTGGTGAAAAACTGGCTGGTCACGCCGGTTTCGCGGCGATAGGTGTCGATGAGTCCCTTGCTTTGGCCGTCAAGGAAGATCTCGGCGGTACCGCCGCTGCTGCCGGTGGCAAAGGCGAGGCTGACCCATTGGCCGTCGAAAGTGAGCGCGACGACGTCGCCGCTGCTGTTTGATCGGACGTACTGGCCGCCGCTGGTATGAGCGGCGGCGGCAAGATCGTACCGTGACCAGCTTCGGGCGGTTTGGGTGAAGGGGAGGCCGTTGTAGCGAATGGCGGTATTGTCTTCTTCATAGCGGGTAAAACCGCCGGCTGCTGGTTGGGGATCGGTGAATGGAGCCGTTCCCGGTGCGGCGAAGGTGTCGAGCGTCGTCTGATCTCTGTAGCTGGTGACCTGCAGCAGATGGGGGCCGCTGGCAAACCCGGTGAAGGCGAAGGTACGGGTGATAGCGGTCCAGCTGAACAGGTCCACGGTGGCCAGATATTCTCCATCTAGGAACAGCTGTGTCTTGCCGGCACCGTTGTAAGCCAGGGCGCCGTACTGGAAGGAGCTGCCGGAGAAGGGGAACCAGGCGGTGGCGATGTTGCTGCGATAATAGCTGCCGCCGCTGGCATCGGCATGGTTTACCGGGACCCAGGCGCCGCTGCGGATAATGCGGGGATCATCCTGCTCAAAGGCGCCGTCAGGCAGCGGCGATCCATCCCAGAAATCGAAGTAGTCGATCAGTACATAGTCGTTGGAAGATTCCGGGTTGGCTGTACCCAGGACGGTGACGGAAATGACGTGGCTGGCGCTGACCAGGCCGTCGTAGGTGAAGCTGAGGGGGGTTTCCTCCCGGCGGTAAAGGTCGACAATGCCGGCACTGCCGCCGTCGATAAAGATTTCGGCTTGTCCGCCGGCGCTGTCGGCGAATAAGCCGACCGTCACCAGGGAGCCGGTGAAGGTATAGACCGCAGTCTCGCCAGGGGTGTCGCCGCGGGCGTAGCTGCTGCCGCTGGCTTGTGACCTGGATAGGCTGGCCCAACTGCCGGTGTAGGTGACGGCAGCGTCATCCTGCTCGGTGCGGGTGTAAACGCCGCTGACGGTGAGGGATGCCAAAGCGGGCAGCTGCGTATCAACTACGGCTGGTTCCGGCCTGGCGCTGCCGATGGGGTTCACCGGTAGGGCGGCTTGGTCAGATGAGATCGTCTGTGGAGCAGACAGCTCTGGTTCCTGGGTCAGTTCCGGACGCAGGCCGGTGGGATGAAGCAGCGCCGGGCTGCTGGCCCCCTGATCCAGGATGGTCGGAGCCTCGATGGTCGTGGTCAGAATGGTGGTGACGGTCACATTGCCAGGGGGGACCAGCTCCGGCAGCAGCGATTGGGAGGCGGACAGGGATTGGCCGACGCTGAAGTAGCCAAAGCCGCTGCCGTCAGGCACCAGGGCATCGCCGCTGTCCAGCAGATCGACGGTGACGGTGTACAGGCCGGCGGCCCAGTTGGAGGTGTCCATGGCGACCAGCGGATAGGTGCGGGGGGTGCCGATGAGAATGGTCAGGGGGATGTCGCCGGTGTAGCTGATGCCGCCGCTGGCATCGAGAATGGTTGTCCGGGCGGTGAGCGGCTGGGCGACGTCGGCGATGTTGGCCACGGTCACACTCAGGTCGGTGGCGCTGCTGCCGGTGTCGACGAAGTCGGGATCGGCAGTGACGGCGGTGACCTGCACAAATTTATC
>JAHEEY010000591.1:0-677 GCA_024640485.1 Chloroflexota bacterium
TCTGAGCCGGTGCCCCTGCAGGCCGCCGCAGATCAGCGCAATAGCGGGCGGCTGTTTCTCAGGAGCAGTCGCCATCAATGACCTGCCGGTACAGTTGGAGATAATCGCCGCTGATTTGAGCCCAAGTGTAGCGGGAGACGACTCGCTTTCGCGCTGCCGCCCCTAGATCTGACCCCAATCCCGGCTGTTCTAGAAGCCGCAGCACAGTTTCCGCCATCATCTGCGGTGAGTGGGGCGGAAACAGCAGTCCATTCAGTTCATCTTGGATTAGGTCGGGTATCCCGCCGACCGCTGTGGCCGCCGCCGGCCTGCCGCAAGCCATGGCTTCAATTAGCGTAGTCGGCAGTCCTTCGTAGTGCGCTGGATGGAGGTAGACGGCAGCCCCGCGGTAAGCTTCCACCAGCTGTTCTCGAGAACCAATGTGCCCCAGCAGATGTACCCTGCCGGCCAACCCGGCCTGCTGTATCTGCCGTCTGAGCGGATTGGCTAACGGTCCCGCTCCGGCAATCAAAAACCGAACCTCCGGATGCGCCTGGCAGACGATTTGGGCGCACTGGATCAGATCTTCCAACCCTTTTCGCAGCCCCAACCTGCCGGCAGTGAGCACATATGGTTCGCCGCCGGCGACGGGTCCGCTTCCGGGGCTGAACAGCTCCGGGTCCACCCCGTTACCCATG
>JAHEEY010000591.1:715-2863 GCA_024640485.1 Chloroflexota bacterium
ACGCTCAATACGATAGCTCACCGGACCCTGCAGCTTTGCCAGCAAGCCCAGCAAGCTGCCGCGGCTTACTGAGGCAACATCTGATCTCATCGGCGTATGGATGGTCACCAGGGTCGGCGTCTTCCCCCTTGGATGCAGCACCAAAGGGGAGTGAAGGTGCAGCAGGTCGAACGCGCCATTCTCCCGGCGGAGCCGGCGGTTCAGCAGTTGTCCGTGGAAGTGCGCGTGTAGGGGATAGATAGGTAGGAAGGGCAGCTGCCAAAGGGTCAAACCCTCGGCCAGTTCGGTTCTTTGGCTGCCAATTTGTCCCCGGGTGAAGATCTGGATCTGGTGACCGGCCCGGGCCAGGTAGTGGGCGAGGTTCCAGACATAGAAACCAATCCCTTCTCGCGGCGGCATTGGGGCGGAGGTGATCATGCCGATGCGCAGCTTATGGTTCTCTTCTGGTGCGGCTTTCATCCCATCGCCCATTCGCTCAGCTGTCTTCGCAGCGCATTGACCAGATCGGTCGCATTCGCCGGCTGTGAACGCAGCTTCCGGGCTTCTGCGACCGCATTCAGCAGGCTGTCGGCGTTTAGCTCGTACACGGGTATCCCCATGCCTCTCTCCGCAAGTGTCCGGGCAAGCTGCAGTTGGTGATCGTCAATGGCTTCACCGTACCTTTTGGACCGTGGGACCAATACGATCGGTGTGCCCGACTGCAGCGCCAATATGATCGAACCGGCTGCGGCATGGGCGATCACCACCCTGGCTTCTCGGTTCAGCTGGGCCATACGCTGCTGCGAGCAGTATCGGAATGAGCCGCACCGTCGAGGAACCGTCTGGGAACATCCTCGCTGAATGATGACCTCTTCTTCCAGCCGTCCAGAGGCCTCATCCACTGCCTCAATGAGCCGGTCAAACCCTTTATTGTGCGTGCCGACCGTTACCAAAATCATGCCACCGCACCCCAAAAACGGGCCTTCTTACCGCAGAGCGGCAGCAGCTGCGCCCACTGCACCAGGAAGATATCGGCTAGTGGGTAAAGCAGCCTGCCAGTACGGGAGAGATCGTCGACCCGGCACCAGCTTTCGATGTAAACAGTCCGTATCTTTAGGGGGCGGCTCCAGAAAAAGAATGGGATGGCGATTTCGGCGCCCGTGCTCACGATGACATCAGGTTTTTCACGGGCCAGAATCCACAGCGCCCACCCAAATGCACGCGCCATTCGAATCAGACTGGTGCCGATGTTGTCGCTGAAATAAGTTCGTCTAGTTATGTCAAATTCCCGCTCGGTACTGATGCGGTAGGTTACGAAGAAATGGGTGTGCGTCGTAAACGCCTCCTGCAGCTGCATCATCTCGCTGAAATGCCCACCTGGAGAGCTGACTAGGCAAAGCTTCATCGATCTCTTCCTTCTACCAAACAACCAACTTCTTGATGACCCAGCAAAAAACAAAAAATGGCGGGTCAAAAATCAGATGCGCGGCGTCTGCCAGCCATTCAATCCCAGCCTGCTCAAACGCCAGCCGCCAATTCATCTGGCCCAGGATTTCCTTGTCGGCAGCTTGTCTCAGTAACTGCGTTTCTTGGCGAGCCTGTCCTATCGCTCGCCTGTGCCTAAGCAAATATGCATACGCTGCCGCTTTCTCATGCCAGCGACCCGGCTTTCGCAGCAGCACAAACCCCCAACTGATTACTTCCCCGAGGAAAAGCGCCGGCAGCAGCAGCATCAGCGTTCGCCACCGGAATACCTTCAGCAGCATCAAATACCGGTTGCGTTCCTGGCGAAAAAGCTTGTCTGGGCCGAATCGAAGCTGGTAATCGTGATAAACGACCGACTCAGGCACACACTGACAGCGGTAGCCCGCCAGTCGGGCCCGCAGTGAAAGATCGGTATCCTCGCAGTACATGAAGAATGCCGGATCGAATCCACCCAACTGCTCAAACAGATCTCGCCGGACAGCAAATGCCGCCCCCGAAACGGCTGCCACATCTTCCGGCCCAGCCTGTGCACCGTTTTGCATGCCCATCGCCCGGCACAAAGCCAGTCCGGTTAGGTGCATCACATTGCCCGCAGCATTGATTACCGTCGGCTGCTTTTGCAGCATGATCAAGGGTGTTGTTAGGCCAACTGCCGGATCTGCTTCTAGCGGCCTAATCAGGGGG
>JAHEEY010000142.1 GCA_024640485.1 Chloroflexota bacterium
GACAACGTCTTCTACGGCGGCGACGTCCGCAGCCCGGTCCACATGGATATGGTGATCTACCGGCCCACGGTCCGTCTCGATGATCGGACCATTGTTGACGCCGGACAGGTAAGGTTCCGCTAGAAAAACATAAGGCGCTTCCACGAAACAGATCCGGCAAGAACGGTTTATAGGAAGCGCCTCGTCCCTGATTAACAGAGGAGGTGATCATAAAGGCAACTTATCTTTCTGACCAGTGATGAATGTAACATGTGGTTTGTGCTACGGAGGAGATTAGCATGTCAAGACGATTACCGAAATTTGTACTTTTCTTACTGATATTGTCGCTGGCCCTGGTTGCCTGCGGCGGGCAGCAGGTGGTAGAGGTGACCCGAGTGGTTACCGAGGTCCAGACGGAGACAGTGACAGAACAAGTAGAAGTGACCCGTGTGGTAACTGAGATGGAAACGGTGACGGAGGAAGTGGAGGTGGAAGTCACCCGTGTCGTCGAAGTAGAAGCGGCCAAAGCTGAGCCAATCGTCATTGGCGCCACCGGCCCCTTATCGGCGCCAGGATCTGTGGGCGGCGGTATCGCCATGCAGTTCACCGCTCAGTTGGCAGTTGACGAGATCAACGCCGCCGGCGGCATCATGGGCCGGCCGATTGAACTGGTCTTCGTTGATACCCAGGGCTTGCCGGAACGCGGCACCGCCGTTGCCGAGCGCCTCATTGAGGAAGATGGGGCTGTTGGCATCGTCGGCGAGTACCACAGCGCTGTCGGCCTGACCATGATCGAAGTGTGCCATGAGCGGCACATCCCCTGTGTATTCTCAGAAACTTGGAACGACAACGTCACCGCTGCCGGCTACGCTGAAGTGTTCCGGGTTGCTGTGACCTCGACTCTGGTTGCTTCTCAGCAGATTAACTGGCTGGATTCGCTGGGCCTGGAGTACATTGTCATCATCGCTGAGAATACCGACTACGGCGTGCCCGCCTCCGAAGCGCAGGTCAGCTTCATGACCGAGCGGGGCATCGATTCAGATGTGTACTTCGCCGAGTTGGGTACAGAAGATTTCCTGCCGGTGCTCACCCGCATCCAGGGTGGAGAACGCACCCCGGACGCCATCATGGTCCTGGTAACTGGCGAGACCAGCTACAACGTGGAACAGCAGATGGCGGAAATCGGGTTGGCTCCCACCGAGGAGACAATCTGTGTCGCCAATCAGGTAGCCATCAATGCCGAATTCTGGGACAACGTGCCGGACGGCAACTACTGCGCCTACCTGCGAGTCGGCCTGACCCCAAGCAACTACAACGATATTACCCAGGGTGTCGACGACGCCTATCGGGCACAGTTTGACCGCCCGGCGCCAAGCTATGCTCTGGCGACCTACGACAGTGTCTACATCATGGCGGAAGCAATCGAGCGCGCCGGATCGACCGATCCTGACGCCATCATTGCCGAAATCGAAGCCACTGACAGGACGCTGGCCCAGGGCCGATACTACTTCCCCTACGGCCTGAACAATCCGGTTCCGGATGATCAGCCGGCATGGATGTGGCATCAATGGCCGGACGCCGCCGTTGTCATGCAGCAGTACTTCGAAGTGGGCCAGGACCCAGATGACGCCGCCGTTGTCTTCCCGGTCGCTTTCCAGACCCACGGTACCGCGCTCATACCTTTCGGCACCACACCCTAATTAGTGACCCTTAGCCGCTGCCTTTCAGCCCTGAAATCAGTGCCGATCGGCAGCGGCTAAGGGCGATCTCACCTATGAAGATCCTGGCCTATCAACCCCGAATTGAGCAGGTACGGACGGCGCATGATCGGCGGGCCCACGTGGGCCGGATGCTCCAGTTCCTGGAGGCGAAATGCCGGCAGGAGCCCGACATCGGCCTGATCATCCTGCCGGAACTGTGCACCGTTGAATACTCGGTGCCCTCGTTCCAAACCCTTGTCGAGCTGGCTGAGCCGTTGGCCGGCGAGACTTTCACCGCGGTAGCAGCATTCGCCAAAAAGTGGGAGTGCGCTGTGTGCTACGGTTTCCCTCGGGTGGTGGACGGCGAGTACCGCATTTCCCAGCTGGTGGTGGGCGCATCAGGCCAGCTGATCGCCGATTACGACAAGCTCCATTTGGCCAATTTCGGTGCCTCTATGGAGCCCGAGTATTTCAACCGCGGCGGCAAACTCGCCGTGTTTGAACTAAATGGGCTGCGGTTCGGCATCATCATCTGCTATGACTTCCGCTTTTCGGATTTGATCAAGCAGTTGGTGGAAGCCCATCAGGTAGACGTGATTTTGCATCCGGTCGCCTTCACCAAAGACGCCACCTTCGCCAGCTGGCATCCGTTTGTCATCTGTCGCGCCCTGGAGCACCAGGTCTACTTCTTGAGTGTCAACCGGGCTGGGGAAGCGTGGGGAAACTCGATTCTATGCCCGCCCTGGATCGACGATGACAAGAAGCCGCTGCTGTTCGGCGAGGATGAGGCCGCGGCTGTATTCCAAATTGATCCCGCCGCCATCGCCGCTGCCAGAGCGATTTATCCATTTCGGGCTGACAGGCTGGCAGACTATTCGATACTGCCCTGATGCCGGTAACGATCAACCATTGAGCACGGCAGCGCCGCACCATTGACCAGCCGCTTGCTACCGGAGAGAGGAGAAGAAGATGGACAACATGGAACCAGCCCAGATCCTGCTAGGGACGATTCTCTGGCTGTTGGTCTGGGGCATATTGGGGGGCATTCGCACACCCAATGTATACCGGCACAAAAACTTGAACCCGGATGGCACCCGGGGGCTGGGGATTCTGGCCGGCATGCTGGGCGGGCCTATCTTGCTGCTCCCATTGTGGTATTTTACCCCGGTTGCGAATTCAAAGATGAGTGCCGGAATCAGCATTCTCCTGCTCATCGGCCTTTACAAAGTATTTGCCCTGTATGACCCAAACAATTTGTGCGTCACCAGTTTCAACTATGTCATGAATCAGACCGCCAATGGGCTGCAGATTGGATTCATCTACGCCCTGATGGCGGTTGGCCTCACCCTGATTTACGGTATTCAAGGGGTGATCAGTTTCGCCCACGGCCAACATTATATGATTGGCGGATTCATCTCTTTCTTCTTTCTCAAGTGGATGACCGAAACTGTGGGAGTGCCCGTCAATCCGCTGTTCGGCATTCTGGTTGCCGGCGCCGGCACCGCCCTGCTTGGGTTACTGTTCGAGCCGCTATTCCTGCGGCCCATGCATCAAGGCCAGATCGAGCGGCCCGGCGAATATGCCATTTTGGTCACCTTCGGGCTGGCTTTCCTATTGGAAAACACCACGCTCTCCATTGTAGGGCCGTTTCCCCAAAAAGCGGCAGGCTACCTGCCCGGTACCGGTATGGTCTCCTTGGGCCCCTGGATGCTGGGAGGCTTTGAGCTTGGCCCGCTCCGTTTAGTAGCCGACCGGCTGGTCGCCGCCACCGCTTCGGTGGTATTGATCGGCGCCCTGCTCTTTTTCCTCAACCGCACCTGGGTAGGCCGGGCGCTGCGGGCCGTGTCGATGGACAAGCAGGCAGCTTCCGTTGCCGGCGTCAACCCCCTGCGGATGAATACCCTGGCCTTCGCCATCGGCACCATGTTGGCGGGAATGTCAGGGGCGGCGCTGGTCCCTATCTTCTCCTGGGTGCCCTGGATCGGCGCGGAAGCCGCCGGGCGCAGTTTCGTTATCATCGTTCTAGGTGGCCTGGGATCGGTTCCTGGCGCGTTGTTTGGTGGGTTGATAATCGGCCTGGTGGAAGCGATGGGCACTGCCTGCTTCCCAGATCCCACGCGAGGGCTGGCCTACAAGACTGCCTTTGGCCTGGTGATCTTCGCCTTGATGCTGCTGTTCCGCCCCACCGGCTTGTTTGGCAGGAAGGAGAGCTAACATGGCAGCAACGAAAACCCCTACTCCCCATTACGAATACAAGAAGTGGCAGCTAGCTGCCTTGAGTGTCCTGATACCAGCCGCCTACGGCGCGGCCACGCTTTCGGCTTTGGTCGAATCGGTTGCCGCGGCATTCCTTTCGGTGATCCCGGACTCTGCCTCAGCCCTATTCCTGATACTGCTGCTTTTCACCCTGTTCCGATACGGTCTGATTGGCGCTGCCGCCGGCTACCTGAGAACGGGACAGAATCGAGGCGGCCTCTGGATAGCCACCGCCGGCGGCGGCATTATGGGTATCGTCACCTTTTTTGTCGCCAACATCTTCCTCAAGCTGCCGGTGAACGTCGGCCAGCTGCTGTTTGTGCTGGTGGAAAGCCTCGCTCTGGCGCTGGTCAGCGGCTTGGTTGTGGGCTGGGCACCCCGTTTCCCCTTCCGGCAGACAATGCCCCTGGGCTCCCTTCTGTACCTGGCCATCCTGGCCCCGGTTGCCCTGGCCAATGACTTCCGCGTTGGCGTGGTTACCGAAGCATATTTCCTGGCGATCATGGCCTCCAGCTGGGCGCTCTTAGCCGGTCTAGGCGGCCAGTTTTCCTTCGCCCATATGGCCCTGATGGCCATTGGGGCATACACTTCCGGCTTGCTGGGACGCGATTTCGGCGTGCCGCCGCTGCCGGGGATCATTGCCGGCACCCTGATGGCTGGGCTTGTCGGCTTGATCATCGGCGTGCTCTGCCTCCCCCTGCGCCGGGCTTATCTGGCGCTGTTTACCATCGCCTTTTCGGAGATCATACGCATCGTCTTGATCACCGAATTCCAATACACCGAAGGCTCCAACGGGCTGCAGCTGGTCCATCTGTTCCCTGTGGGCGGCTTCGGCGACTATTACGTGATGCTGTTCATGTTCGCCGGTTCCCTGACTTTGATGTACGTGCTGGCCAACTCTCGCTTCGGCATGTTTTGGCGGGCGATTCGTGAAGACCAGGAAGCGGCGGCGGCGATGGGTGTGGATGTGGTCCGTTACAAGGTCATGTTATTTGTGATTACCAGCATGATCGCCGGTATGGCTGGGGCGACTTTCTACCACACCATCACCATCATCACGCCCACCAATATCGAGATATTGATCATGAGTACGGTGATCGCTATGGCGGTCATCGGCAGCCTGGAAATCCTGGCCGGCGCGGCGATCGGCGCCTTCGTCCTGCACATTTCTCTGGAACTGCTGCGGGAGATCTTCTTGCCTACATGGGCGGTCAACGCTCTGGTGAGCGTTGGGATTCCGGCGACTGAGAGGATACAGTTCGGCACCTGGCGATTTGTGCTGTTCGGGCTGCTGTTGATGCTGACCCTCCGCTTCGCCCGCAACGGGCTGCTGTTCCCCATATTTGAACGGTTCAGCGGCAGTAGTGAAGCCCGAAAAGCGACGGTGTCCAAGCGGAATCAGGGTCCCGAAGCGATTGAAACGGAGGCGGTGTGATGGACGGAAATGGTCAAGCAAAAACACTGGAACTAAGAGATTTAAGCAAGAGCTTTGGCGGTCTGCAGGCGGTCAACTTCGTTTCGACGACCGTGTCGTCCCCTTCCATCGTCGGACTGATCGGCCCAAATGGGGCCGGTAAAACCACCCTGACCAACCTGATCGACGGTGTCTATGCCCCCACCGGCGGCGCCATCTTCCTGAACGGCGAGCGAATAGACGGGCTGCCTCCCTATCAGGTGGCTCGGCGCGGGATCGGGCGCACCTTTCAGGTGACCCGGGCATTTCGGCGGATGACCGTATTGGAGAACATGCTGGTGCCCGCCCTGGCGCTGCACCCCGCCGCCAATCGCCACGAGCTTGAAGACAAAGCGTATGAGATTCTCAAGTTTTTGACGGTGGAGCACCTGATAGGTGAATTTGGCCGCGGCCTTTCCGGCGGGCAGCAGAAGCTGCTGGAATTGGGCCGGCTGCTGATGCTGGACCCAGACTTCATCATCCTGGACGAGCCGTTTGCCGGGGTGCACCCTCGGCTTCAGGAGACCATCTACCAATACATCAACAAGGTCTATGACGACGGCAAGGCTGTCTTGCTGATCAGCCACGATATGAACGCCATTTTCGCGGTGTGCAAACGGCTGCTGGTGCTCAACTTCGGCACCTTGATCGCCGACGGCACACCGGACGAGGTCCGCCAGGACCCGGCAGTTATTGAGGCTTACCTGGGGGAGGATGAGGATGAGTGAGTTGGAAAACACGAACCGAAGCGGCGACAGCCGCAATCCTGACAACATGATGCTCCAGGTACAGGAGCTGTATGCCGGCTATTACCGCGATCTCCATATCCTCCAAGGGGTGAATCTCAGTGCCGAAAAAGGCAAGCTGACCACGGTGTTGGGCGCCAACGGCGTGGGCAAGTCCACCCTGCTGAAAGCGATCTACGGCTTTCTGACCCCGCAGGCGGGAAAAGTCCTCATCGACGGCAAAGATGTTGTCGGCACCCCTACGCATCAGCTGATCGACATGGGGCTGGCCTATATCCCCCAGCATACCGGCATCTTCAAATTCATGTCGGTGGAGGAAAACCTGATGATGGGGGCGTATACCTTCCGAAAAGATAGGGTCAGAATGCGGCGGCGAATCGAAGACAATTATCAGCGATTCCCCATCCTGAAGGAAAAACGGCGGCAGTTGGCAGGAGAGCTGTCTGGCGGACAGCAGCGGATGGTAGAGCTGGGCCGTACCCTGATGACCGACCCCAAAGTCGTCCTGGTCGACGAGCCCACCGCCGGTTTGGCCAAGCTGCTCAGCGAAGAGGTCTATCAGATGTTGGTGGATCTTCGGGATAGAGAAGGCAAGACCATCATCCTGGTGGACCAGGAGATCCGGCAGGCATTGAAGATCGCCGATTACGTTTACGTGCTGGAGCTGGGCCGAAACAAATTCAACGGCCCTGCGGAAGAGTTCACCGACCTGGAAAAGGCGTTCTGGGTATAGGCCGATTGCCCAGGCCGCAGAACGACGATCCTATTCGTCCAGCAGGAAGACCGGTTCCGCGTAAAAGCGTATCCGTCCCTCTTTCTGCTTCTCCACCAGATGTTCCTGCAGCCAGCGGTTCTTCTCTTGAACCGACTGTTCGCCGCGCAGGATTTCCAGGTCCATGTTGATACGCAGGATGCGGCCCGGCACGATGAAGCGGGTGATGCCTGCCGGCAGCCGGCGTCCGGCTAAGGCCAGCTGCATCACCTGTCCGACTTCGAACACCGGGAAAACTGCCAGGGCGACCATATCCTTGTACTCGTGCTGCAGCTGTCCCACGTTTCTGTTCAAGGTGCGCGAGGTGAGACTGGCGCTGATATAGGCCGAGGTCAGCTCGTTCAACACCTCCAACCGGTTGGCCCCGGCTCTGGCCTGCACCAGCAGTATTTCTCCGTCAGTGAAATGAATGGTGCACAAGCTGCCGTACGCCAGCTGCTTTTCGGTGACCGATTCTTCGTCACTTGGGATCAAGTTGACAGCCGAAATGCCGTTGAGCAGGTTAAGCAAGCTGGCCTTATCAAGCTGGCGGATGACATGATACCAGGTCTTCAGCTGCAGCCCTTCCTCCTCGGCCGAGAACACCTGAACCAGCATATGGGGCAGTCCCATCTTCTGCAGGGCGGTTGATCGTGTGGCGCCGTCGAGGACCACATAGCCCCCCTCAGTCTCCATCACCAGCGGCGGATTCTTCAAGACGCCGGCAGCGGTGATGGCATCAGCCAGCCGCTGCACCCGCTTTTCGTCAATCAGCTCATGGGGGAATACCCGCTCGCTGGCAACGACCCGCAGCGGTAGAATTGGCTCCGCTTCCATCTGCGCGAAAGCGTCAATCAGCTGCTTGGCGACCGCCACCGACGCCTGCCGGGTGGCATCTTCGGTGAAGGCGGCGATGTGGGGCGTGGCGATAATCCGGGGGTGGCGTACCAGAGGGTGCTGGGCTGACGCTTCACCCACAAAAACATCCACTGCCGCGCCGGCGATTTGCCCGCTGTCCAACGCTTCCACCAAGGCATCCTCATCGATCAGCTCCCCCTGGGCAGTGTTGATCAAAAACGCCTTTGGTTTCATTCTCCCTAGCTGCGCCTGACCGATCATGTGGGTCGTCTCTGGGGTCAAGGTCGCGTGAAGAGAAACGAAGTCCGATTGCTCCAGCAGGTCATCCAGGTCGACAAGCTTGACGTTGGCTTCCAGCGCCAATTCAGGGGTGAAATGGATCTCATTTACCAGCACTTCCATGTCGAAAGCCTGGGCCCGAATGGCTACCTGCCGGCCTATGCGGCCGAATCCCACGATGCCCAGCGTCTTCCCCGCCAGCCCGGTGCCCATAAACTGGCTGCCCATCAGTGTGCCCTGTTGAAGGCCGGCCTCTGCCCAGGGCAGCCGCCGGGCCATTGCCAGCAGCAGCCCCATGGTATGTTCCGCCGTGGCAACTGTGTTGGCATCCGGGGCATAGACCACCTTGACCCGTTTCTCCTTGGCGTAGGAGACATCGATGTTGTCCAGCTTGTGGAACACGTTGCCAATGATTTTCAACCGCGGGGCATGCGCCATCATGCCGGCGGTAATCTTGCTGTGCCTGGCGATAAGCCCGTCATAATGGGGGAGTTCGGCGGCAAGTTCGCTTTGACTCAGGTTTGTTAAAAGGGTCAAGGCGAATTCCGGCCGCAGTAGATTCAGACCGGCCTCGTGAATATCGTCGCAAACCAGAATCCGGGGGAGTTGTTTTTGTTCCATAATCAACAGCTTGTCTATTTGCAAAGCGATGGTTTTGAGCCCATATGCAGCCAGTGCGACTTGTGGTGACCAAATCCATCTCTATGGAAGATCTCGCCGTCCTCAAGCAGATCAACGGCTGCCGATCGCTCGATTCTATATGAGGCCGTGCGGTCGCCCTGCACTTCTCAAGATCAAACTGTATCCTACCGTCAGCTGTAGGTCCACAGATCGGACTATGTGAAAAAGCAGCGCGACCGGCTGAGGATGCTGTCTCCCCTGCATCACAGCAGACCGGCTTCAGCAGCGGCTGCTCAGCCGGGTCAGGACCGCGCTGTGGTCGGAGTGGCGCCCGGCGGCGCTTTGCAGGTGTTGGGCCTCCTGGATCTGCCAGCATGCCTTATCGCCGTGCAGGAAATGATAATCCAGCCGCCGGCGCCGCGAGCCGCCCCAGGGCCAGCGCAGTTCATGGGTGGTTCCATCGGTGTCCGGATGAAGAAGACGGAATGTATCCAGCCAGAAGCTCCGCAGCCGCATCATTGTGGCGGCCGTTTCATGGGCATTGAAATCGCCGCCGATCAGCGCCGGTCGGCTGCCGGCTATGCCGCCGATCCATCGCTGCAGCTGGCTGACCTGTTCCGAATTCCTGCCAGCGGTCAGCGCCAGATGGACTGAGAAGACCGGCAGGCGGCCACTAGGCATCACCACTTCCACGCCCAGGCCCAGCCGTCGTGAAAATGGGTTCGATGACCCGCCCAGCTCAGTCAACACCGGCTGGGCCAGCGGAAAGCGGCTGAATATCGCCAGCCCTTCCTCAAATCCAATGGCAGATTCATGGCCGTTGGCCCGGGCGTAGACGTATGCCATCCCCAGCCGCTGGGCCAACCATTCGTCACTGCGAAAGGTAGGGGTGCGGGAGACCTCCTGCAGCAAAATGATATCGGCGGCTTCCGCCTCAATCAGCTGGGCAACTGATTCCAGCCGGGATCGCAGGCGGCGGTGCCGGGGCCAATCATGATAGAGATTCGCGCTAAACAGGGTCAGCTGGCGGCCATCACTGGCTGAAGACAGGGCGGGGGACTCTTGAAAAGAGATCCTGCCGGCGGGCGTGGCTACCGCCGCAGCTTTGGAGGCCAGCGGCCGCAGCATCGAAAGGACCGGCATCTGAAACAAACGGCGGCCCAAAGGGCGCAGCTGCCAAAACCAGTTCGGTCGGGATTGAGTATTAAGGGTTAATTCTGCAAGCATGCCAGCAACAATATCGCTTTTGC
>JAHEEY010000592.1 GCA_024640485.1 Chloroflexota bacterium
CAGCCCAGTGATCCTATTTTAGCTTCATCGATGCCGTTCTACGAACGGTCGCGAGATGATACAATTGTCTCAATACTGAGTTGGGAGTGGATAATGAGTGATTTTGAAAGATTGGCTGAGCGATATCGGACCGGCGCATTGCCTTGGGATCAGGAGCTCCCTCCGCCGGAAATAGTGGAGCAGCTGGATTCCAGCGAAGCTGGGACGATGCTGGATCTAGGATGCGGCTATGGACGGGCATCGATATATGCGGCCAGAAATGGTTGGCAGGTGGATGCCGTAGATTTTGTCCCCCAGGCGATTGAGGTCGCCGCGGAAAGGGCCGCGGCGGCAGGTGTAGGGGAGCGGATCGATTTTCACTGCGAATCGGTCGCCGATCTCGCTTTCTTGGACAGGCGATATGATCTTGCCGTTGACGTCGGCTGTCTGCACGCCCTGGATATTGTTGAGCTGCGAAGTTATGCCCGCGAACTGGCCAGATGTCTGAAGCCAGGCAGCCCATTCCTGCTGTATGTCCGGCTGGCGTCACAAGCAGAGCCAACCGGTGACGGGCCTCGGGGGATCGCTGAGGAGTTAGTTCGCCAAACCTTTGATGACGGTTTCACGCTGGATCGCGTACGCCACGGGGTGACCCAGGTGGAAGCAGCCGATCCCTGGAGCTCTGCCTGGTTTTACTTCCGGCGTCGCGATGATTGATTGAGGATCTTACGCGCCCACCCGACTCTCCGGCAGCTTGGGCCGCTTGGCGAATATCAGGGTGACCACCATCAGAATCAACGGGATCATCGCCAGCACAGTCAGCGCCTGGTTGTAGTCCCCCAACAGGTCGCGGGCCAGCCCAAGCGGCAGCGGGCCTAATGCGGAACCGGCGATCATAATGGTTGAGGTGACCCCGGTGATACTGCCCAGGTGCGTCCGGCCGAAGTACATCGCCCAGGCCACGCTGCCAACCGTACGCGCCAGCCCCATGGTCGCCCCTACGACCATGCCGAAAACGAACGCCAACTGCACGCTTTGCAGATGCTGGGCCATGATCAGCGCGGCAGCCTGCATCAGCAGCCCCATTCCCAATAGATAGCGAACCTTGACTTTGGAGATCAAAACGCCGCTGAACAGGTTGACGCCGGCAGTGGTCAGCGCCAGAGGGAGGTAAACGGTAGCGGCGATATTGGGTGCCAGACCGTTGCTGGAGAAGATATCAACCATGTGGAAAAACAATCCGGTAACCAGCATGGCGAATGCCGCGAGATCGGCGGCCAATATCCAGAATGCCGAGGTACGCATCGCCTGGGAGAGCAGCCAGTTTTCCTCAGCTACTATCGCCAGCCCCCCATCTTCTGAGCCGCTATTGACGCCCCCATCGGGTAGTTGGCCGTATTTCTCCGGTTTGTCTCGAAACAGTATAAACCCCAGTGGGGCCATCATCAGAAGCAGTGATAAACCCAGGATGATGTAGGTTGTTCGCCAGCCGAAAATGGGGATCAGCCAGTTGATCACACTGGGAAAGGTGCCCAGCCCCAGCAGAGAAACCAGCACGCCGGAGATGCCCATGACCGTTCCCCGCCGCCGAACCCACCATTGGTTGATCACATTCCCGCTCACCAGTCCCAGTCCGCCCTGCCCAAACATGCGGATTGCCGCAAAACCCAGACCCAACATGATCGCGTTATTCACGTAGCCCATGAACACCGAGGCCAGCCCAAAAGCAATTGAAATGATCAGCACCATCTGCCGGGAGCCGCGCTTGTCTATCTGCCGCCCGATAATAGGCTGGGCAAAACTTCCCACCAGGGTGCCGACCGTGTAAAGGGTGCTGACCATCGAACGGCTGATCCCCAGCTCCTTGATGAAATACTCGATGAAGATGGAGACCGCGTAGGTCTGTCCCGGGCTGGTCATGACCATGCCCACGGTACCAACGAACACGATGACCCACCCGTAGAAAAAGGGTGATCGGTCTACCAGTTTGGAGGAAAGGCTCAATGACTCTGCTTCAGTTGTTGACATGTATCGCTTGCCTTATTTGGCGTTTAATAGGTTGGTTAGCTGGTAGACATTGCGGCGAATTGCTGCCGCTTCATCCGGCGATGCCGCTCGAGGCTGTCCGCCGTACTGGATAATCACGGGCAGGAATTCCAGCTGACGCACACCATCCCGATCCAGCCAGACGTTAAGCACAGCCGTGCTGGGGTCGCCGGTAATTTGGAAAGCAAAATTCCCCAGACCATAAGCGATAACCCCACCGCCGTAAAATTCAATCCCCTGCAGGATGTGGGCATGGTGTCCGATGACCAGGTCGGCACCGGCATCTATCGCCGCATGGGCGGCTTCGATCTGGGGGGTGCTTGGTGCGCTGCCGTATTCAATCCCGCTGTGCAGCTGCACGATAACAAGGTCAGCTGATTCTCCGACAGCGGCTACGTCTGCCGAAATCTCTGCCGGATCGCCCCAGGCCAGCCCGGCACTGCCATCTGTCGCTTCCCAACTTCTGGTGTCAAAGCCGCTGATCTCTACCGGGACGTGGACATAGCCCAGAAACGCCAGCCGCAGCCCATTGACCTCACGAATCACCGGACGGCGAGCCGCGCCGCTGTCGGCCCCGGCGCCCACCACGTCGATACCCAACCCTTTCAACAGCGAAATCCCCTGCAGGAGAGTATCACTGCCGTAATCCATAGCATGATTGTTTGCCAGGGTCATCACGTCAAACCCTGCGTTCTGAAGTGATTCGGCAGCCTGGGGGGGAGCGCGGAAAGTGTAACGTTTGGCGGCGGGCTCTCCAATGTCACCGAGGGCGGATTCTAAGTTGCCAACCGTGATATCCGCTGAGGACAATGGTAGCAGGAGTT
>JAHEEY010000143.1 GCA_024640485.1 Chloroflexota bacterium
CTGGTGAGTCTGGTGCAATTCGCTGAACTGGATGGTGTCCTGGCAAACGAGGGGCAATTCACGGTATTTGCGCCGACCAACGACGCTTTTCTTGCCTTAATCGCCGCTTTGGAAAGTGAATTTGGTGCCGAAGCCACCGCCGCTCTCCTGAGCGACAAAGCGTTTGTCACCGATGTGCTCTTGTATCACGTGACCGACGGGCGCCGTTTCTCAAACAGCGTGTTCAATCGCAACAACGCCAAAGCTGTAGAAATGCTTAACGGCGGCTACATCTGGGCCAATCCTGACCTGACCATCACCGACGGCAGCGCCCTCACTGGGGATGCCGGCATCGCCGCCGCAAACATATCCGCCAGTAATGGTGTCATCCACGTCATTGACGCGGTGATGGTTCCCTAACTGGAAATAGTGCTGAGACTGGAATTATCGAGAATGCCCCGGTAACCCCGGGGCATTCTTTTCATCAGGAAGGGGTTCGCCTGTCATTACCGGCAGGCGAGCCCCTTTGCCTTTCTCCGGGAAACCTGATTTTCTTCTTGACACAGTTGATCTGCTGGCCGGCGGCATCATACGGGGTTGGGGAAGCGGCTGGGTGATTACAAGGGGGCAGCAAAAAGAAACCATTCCGCGAGTCTCGTGGAATGGTTTCTTCGGCCGGCCGAGCGGCCGGGGGAATCAGGGGGCGGAGTCCGGCAGAACGATGGCGTTCAAGGAGGGGATGCTGTGAGATGGTCCGGCCGGGGGCTGCTCCGCGAACTGGCGGCTAACGATTAGGGAGCAGGCAGGGGAAGCTGACGGCTGCTGCCGGATTGGGGCCGGCCTTCTCAAACATCAGGGGGCGTTTTCGATGGCATATCTGACCAGGGTATCGAGAACTACGGGTTCGGCCCAATCCACAGGGGAGACGCCAATGCCCAAGATGTCGCCGGCGGTATGGACTTTCCCCCGCCCGGTGGTGACCACGCCCAGGTTGACGAATTCCGGATTTCCCAATAGATCTTTTGGCAGCTGAAGTTCGATAACTGATGGGGTGCCGTTGTGGATGGCCGCGCCGGCGGGAATGGACACGGTGCGCCACTCAGCGCTGCCGCTGTCCCAGACATGGAATTCATAGCTGCCGCTGGCGGTGCCTTTGATGTCAACCATGCGGATATCGAGACGGAATTCGGGCTGATAAGGGTCAGCCACGGTGATGGGCCGCTTGTCGACGTCGATGCCAGCCCCCTGGCCATCCTCAGTGGTGTCGAAATAGATCAGGTAGGTGCCCCAGGATTCGATGGAAAGATCCCCGGCAACGGTCAAGGCCAAATAGAGGGAATCGACCTCGTCACGGGCGTATAGATTGAGCAGATCTAAATGTTTGAACCCCTTGAGATTATCGCCTTCTTCATCCTGGAGCAGCGGTTCGCCGTAGGATTCATCGATGACGCCATCTACGATTCCAGATGGGAAGTGATAAGGGTAGCTGAGAAACTCAACCCCCTGGTGGAGTTCATTGTTATTCTGAAAGTCGAAGAAGGTGGCGTTTTCCCAATGGGAGCCCTGGCCCCAGCGGGTGGTGCACTCTGTGGAAACCCAGGCAGGTTCCCAGTAGACCACGCCCAGGCCGCCGTTGTTGATCAAACTTTGGGTCAGATCGATCATGAACTGGCGCTGGCCTTCGGGTGAGATGGCGTAGCCGCGAATCCCCTGATTGAGGATATTGTCGGCGGTTTCATCAGCGGAATCAAAGGTCCAGGGGTAGGCGGTTTCCACAATCATGACATCTTTGTCGAATTCCTGCCGCAGATAGGCGGCATGGATACCGACATCAGCCGGGGAGAACAGGCTCCACTGGGGGTAATAGGAGAGGCCGATGACGTCAAAATCGGTGATCTCATGCTGGGCGGCTTCGCGGAACCACCAGCCGGCGTTTTCCGGCTGAGCCACATGCAGGATGATTTGGGGGTTGGTCTCGGTCTCGGCGGCAATGGTGCGCACGGCGCGAATGCCGGCATTGAACAGCTGGGCGTCCCTGGGCCAATCCAGGCCGCTGACCCATTTGATCATCCCTGAGTTGGTTTCGTTGCCCACCTGCACAAAATCGGGCATCAAACCGGCTTCGTGGAGTTCGGACAGCACGTCGTAGGTGTATTGGTAAACGGCTTGCGGGAGCTCCTCTTCGGTGAGGTCTTCCCAGGCGGCGGGAATTTTCTGCTTGCCGGGATCGGCCCAATTGTCCGAGTAGTGAAAGTCGAGCAGGGTGGCCATGCCGGCGTCTTGGGCGCGGGTGAAGGTCCGCTTGATATCAGGTACATCGCTGTAGTCGGTCCAGTCGGCGTTGTGCCACAGGCGGGCGCGGACCAGGGTGGCACCGTGATCGCTTAACAGCTGGAAGGCATCGCGGGTCTCCCCATTTTCTCGGTAGACCGCGCCGCAGTCATCCATTTCGTTGACGTAGGATAGATCTACGCCGAAATAGAAGGGGGCCTGAGGCGCTTCTTCCGGTTGGCAGCCGCTGAGGGCGAGGGCCGCCAGCCCTAAAACAAGCCCGGCAATCCACAGCCATCGATGGGTTGCCATTGATTACTCTTTGACCGCGCCTTGCGTCAACCCGCCGACAATCTGGTCCTGCAGGGCCAGGTAAATGATCATGATCGGCAGGGCGCCGATCAGGGCGCCGGCGGCGAATACGCCCCAGCGCTGATTGAACTGGGCGCCGGCGAAGACCTGCAGGCCGACCATCAAGGTGTACTGCTCGCTGCTCTTGAGCAGCACCCGGGCCAGGATAAACTCGCCGTAGGTGCCGATGTAGTTGAGAATGGAGATGACGATGAGTATGGGGCGCAGCAAGGGTAGGATCAGGCGGGTGAAGATCTGCCAGTCGGTGGCCCCTTCCACCATCGCCGACTCATCGATGTCGCGGGGGATGGTGTCGAGAAACCCTTTCATCAGCCATATGTTGATGCCCATGGCGCCGCCCAAATAGACCAGGATCAGGCTGGCGTGGGTGTTCAAGCCGATGGCGGGCAGCACATCGCCAAGCTGAGAGATCATCAGGAAGGTGGCCACAAGGGCCAGCAGTGCCGGGAACACCTGGATGAGCAGGATGAGCTTGAGCATCGTCTGCCGTCCGCGGAAACGGAAGCGGGAGAAGGCGTAGCCGGCAATGGTTGTGATGGACAGGGACAGTACGGAGGTGATGGTGGCTATTTTGAGCGAATTTCCGAACCATCTCCAAAAAGGGAACTGGCCTGATGTCATCAGAATGCGGAAGTTTTCCAGCCCGGGGTTATCGGGGATTAATTTTTGGGTAGCCAGAGAGCCGGTTGGATTCAAAGATGCCGATACAACCCAGAGGATGGGAAATATGGAGAAGACGATCAGGAGCAGGGCGATAATCAGGCGTATGCCGATGCTGACGTTATACTGCGCCTTGATTGAAGTGCGCATGCGTTTAACAGAAGTCATACTAGACATTTTCGCTGACCTCCTCCCACATATTGGTGTAGCGGAACTGGAAGAGGGTAATGGCGCCAACGATAAAGAAGATGACGATGGTGATCGCCGCGGCAAATCCGTAGTTGACCCCTCGGCTGGCGGTGAATGCCAGGTTATAGACGTAGCTGATCAAGATGTCGGTATGCCCCGCTGGGGTGGGGGTGCCGGCCATGGGCGGGCCGCCGGCATTGAATATGTAGATCAAATTGAAATTGTTGAAGTTGAAGACAAATGAGGCGATCAGCAGCGGCCCAACGGCAACCAACAGCAGGGGCAAGGTTATCTGCCAAAACTGCTGCCAAATGTTGGCGCCGTCCACTTGAGCGGCGGCGTAGTAATCTTGAGAAATGGATTGCAGCGCCCCACTGCAGATCAGCATGAAATAGGGATAGCTCAACCAGAGGTTGATGAGCAGAACAGCGACTTTGGCCCACCATTGGTCGGTGAACCAGGATGGCGACCAGCCAAACAAATTTTCCAGGCCGCGGCTTATCACGCCAAGTTCAGGGTTGAGCATGCCGCGCCAGATCAAAATGGTCAGCAGCGCCGGGACGGTGTAGGGAACGATCAGCAAGGAGCGAATGAGTTTCTTGAGTGGGAAATTCTGATCGTTGAACAGGATGGCAATGGCAAGTCCCAGGGCGAAGTTCAACAGCAAACTGAAAAGGGCGAAGGCGAAGTTCCAAGTGATGATCCGGAGCAAAGGACCGCGCAAGGCCGGGCTGACGAAGAACTCTCTGAAATTAGCGAACTGGATGGAGGCGACGAACCCTGGCCGAAGCTGGGTACCATCTTGGGAAGAAAAAGTGCCCCGGATGTTCCGATATATAGCCCCCGTCTCCTGGCTGATCATAGCATCCTGTCCGAGGTCATAATTATAGAGAGGCAATAACTCCGACGCTTCTTTGGGAGATCGAATTTGGATGCTGTTTGCTATTTCGCCAAACTGGATCTGGGTGAGATTTTGATCGGTGGCAGCCAGGATTGCGTTCAGCCGCTTATATCCTTCGATGGTTTCAGGGATGCCCTTGCTGTCGAATTCACCGACCCCTGATTCACCGGGCTGGGGCTGGGTGAGCGATTCACCTGGCGCGGCCAGGAATCCATCCCCGTCGACGTTCTGAAGCCAGAGTACATAATCCCCCTCTGGAGATTTAAAGGCGGTCCAGGTGTACGCCTTCCCTGTTTCTGGGAGGTATTTCTCTTTTAATATCTGCTCTATGGCCTGCTCTTTGGTGATGAGATGGCCTTCTCCATAGTTTGTGAAAGAAACCCAGGTGGTAAATATGATCGGGTAGATGGTAAACATGGCCATCAGCACCAGGCCAACGAGCATCCAGCGGATGGGATATGTCTCCCGGTGCAGAAGGATGATGTTTACAAAAATGAGAATGAGAAGCGTCGCGGCTGCCAGGGGGTAATAACCCAACGAGAAGAATCTGTTGAGAATCCAAACGGCGGATGCATCCATGGCGATCAAAATCGCCAGACGCACTAAATGGGGCAAAGTTATGGTTGAAGAGGAGGCCCTGGCTGAGGTTGCCTTTGTTTTTGGGGTTTGTGGGGAAGCCCTGTCAGGCACGGTGTCACCTCATCGGTTTATCTATCACATGGAAAGTAGAGGAAAGAAAATGCAAAGAAGGCCGGGGTTATTCCCGGCCTTCTTTGTGTTAATTAACTGTTATTCGGTTACGATTTCCACCAGCTGGGTAGCTGGATCGTAGGTGAGGGTTACGGTGCTGTCGGCCGCCAGGCTGAGGACGTAGTTGGGTCCATCTTGGGCGCCATCGGAGCCGTAGTTGGTGGTCCAATCGCCGTCCAGGGCGACTTTGAACTCGTAGTCACCTGCTGCCAGCTGAACAGTGAGGGTGAACAGGCCGTCATCACCTTCTTCCATACCGGTGGCGGGGCAGGCGGGATCCCATTGGGCGCCGCAGCCGGCCTGGTCCTGGTAGGAACCGGGCAGGTTAATCATGCCAACCAGGGCACCGCGGATCAAAGCGCGGACCTGTTCGGCAGCGTCGGTCATGGCTTCTTCAGGAGTCTGTTCGCCGGTTACCGCCAGAGCGATACCATTGTCGGCGGCACTCCATACAGAACCCATTTCAGGGATGTTGGGCATGGGCATGGCGTTGGCACCGGCGGTTCCCATCGCTTTCAGGTCGGGATCGTCGGTCATTGCCAAAACTGACTTGAAGGAAGAGGGACGCAGGCCAGTTTCATAGAGCAGCTGCATCAGTTCTTCGGTGGCGATGAACTCGGTCAGGAAAGCCTGGGCCAGCAGTACGTTTTCACTGAAGGGGTTGATCATGAAGCCTTGGACGCCGAGGAAGGGAGCGCCGTTATCGGGGAAGCTGTCGGCAACGGCGTAGGGTACCTCGGAGGCGCGGATGCGATCCAATGCCCAGGGGCCGGCCATGAGGAAGGGAATCTGCCCAGTTTCGAACAGGGAGTGGGCGGTTTCGTAGTCGAAGGTTTCGACCATCAGGCCTTCCGCGACAGCGTCGGCCATCCAGGTGACAGCGGCGATCTCGCCTTCGCTGTCCAAACCGACATCGTCGGCATTCCAGGCGCCATTCTCATCCACGCCGAAGATGTAGCCGCCGAAAGCGGTCTGGATCGGCAGGGCGTTGTACAAGGGGCCAGTGGCAACAGCGATGGCGTACTCAACCAGACCTTCACCTTGAAGGGTGCGGCCAATTTCCAGGACCTCATCCCAGGTGGTGGGGGGCTCGGGAACCAGTTCGGTGTTATAGAAGAAGCCAAGGTTCTCGGAGGAGTAGGGCAAACCATAGAGGTTGCCGTCGGTGAAGGTGAAAGCGTCCAAGTTTGACTGTACAAACTCGTCGGTTTTGTCACCCAGGTCGACGGGGGCAACCAGGCCGCTCTCTACCAACGCTCCCAACCAGTCGTGGACGCCGATGTAAATATCGGGGCCTTCACCGGCTGGGGCAGCGATGATAATCTGGGAGCGAATGTCTTGAACACGGCCCAAATCTTCAACGATGAGCTCGACGTTGTATTCGGCGAGGAAGTCATCGGCCAGTCCGAGCAGGATGGGGGTGCGGGTGTCGTCAGCCCAAATTGTCAGCGTGGCCATTGGCTCTTCGGTTGCGGGCACTTCAGTAGGCACGACGGGCACTTCAGTTGCCGGCACCTCAGTCGGTTCCGCGGCGGCAGGTTCTTCCGTAGCCACTTCTGGAACCATGGTTGCTTCAACCATAGGTTCTTCGGTTGGCTCAGCGGTGTCGCCGCATGCTGACAGCAGCATCACAAGCGACAAAGCGACGATCAGAATTATAGAAAGTTTCTTCATTAGGATCCTCCAAACATTTTCAAAACTAACAGTACGACTTGAGATCTGCCGTACTATGGTCCAGTAGGGGTAAATTGCTAGCATCAACGCGTGTTGACACCACGTGCTTCAAAGATTATACTAATAATTTGAAAAGAAAGTCAAGCCGTTATAAAAGCGAAACGGTCCGGCAGCTTTCACCCACACTATGGTCATAAGATTATACCATGAGAAAACAGTCCTTTTTCAACCACAACTGGCGGTACGCGGCCCAGAAAGCAGCGTTGGACGCACCTGACGACTTATTTGAGGCGGTCACGCTGCCTCATGCCAACAAGATATTTCCACATAGTAATTTCGACAACCAGGAATACCAGTTCATTTCAACTTATCGGAAGACGTTCTCTGTCTGGGGTGGTAATCGGGAAGATGGGGCGGATGTTCCCGCCGGGCCCGAAGGTTATGCCAGGGGACAGGACGCGCTGGTATTTCTGGATTTTGATGGGGTGATGCTGGCCTGTACCGTCTTTCTGAATGGAAAGATGGTCGGCGAACATCTGGGCGGGTATGCTCCCTTTTCAGTAGAGATCAGCGGCGAATTACGAGATGGGGAAAACATCCTCACGGTATATGTTGATTCGCGGGAGCGCAAAGATATCCCCCCTTATGGGCATCTGGTCGATTATCTGACCTTCGGGGGCATCTACCGCGACGTCTATCTGCGGATGGTCAGCCCGATCCATATTGAGAATATGTTCATCCAGACAGCAGATGTGCTGAATGACCCCCGGCTCTTCTGCGATGTCCGGGTGAACCATTTTTCGGAAGGGCTGAGCCTCAAAGCGACCCTGGTGGATTCCCAGGGGGATGAAATCGCTTCCGCGTACCAGACTGCGGCTCAGAAAACCACACGGGTGACATTTGAAGCGCTGCCGGCGACGGCGCTTTGGTCCATTGAGAGCCCTACGCTGTATTCCCTGCAGGTTTCGCTGATCCAAAACGGAGAGATCGTTGATACGCTCTCTTCCCGGTTTGGCTTCCGGCAGGCGGAATTTCGCCCGGACGGCGGCTTTTATCTGAACGGGGATCGCATTCCCCTGGTTGGCCTCAACCGGCATCAGACCTATCCGTATATCGGGGCGGCGGCGCCGCGGCGGCTGCAGCGGCAGGATGCCGAGATCATCAAATATGAGCTGGCCTGCAATGTGGTGCGCACCTCTCATTATCCCCAATCGCCCCATTTCCTGGATCGATGTGACGAGATCGGGCTGCTGGTTTTTGAAGAGATCACCGGCTGGCAGCACGTGGGTGATGATAAATGGCAGGCGATCTGTCTGGATGAATTGGAAGTGATGATTGAGCGGGACCGCAACCGTCCCGCGGTGATCTTGTGGGGGGTACGGGTGAATGAGTCGGGTGATAATGATGATCTTTATGCCCGCACCAATGCGCTGGCCCACAAGCTGGACCCCAGCCGGCAGACGGGCGGGGTGCGCGACTTCCTGGGAAGCTCCTTTTTGGAGGATGTTTACACGCTCAACGACTTTTCCAACGGCATCCAGAAGCCTCGCGAACAGCCGCACCTGATTACGGAGTATTCCGGGCATATGTTCCCCACCAAAATCTGGGACCACGAAGAACGGCTGATCGAACACGCCCTGCTGCATGCCAAGATCTGCAATCTGCAGATCGGGAATGAGAAGATCGCCGGGGCGATCGGTTGGTGCGCGTTTGACTATGCTACCCACATTGAGTTTGGGTCCGGCGACCGGATCTGCTACCACGGGGTGATGGATATTTTCCGGATGCCGAAATGGGCGGCGTATCTGTACCAGAGCCAGCAAGCGCCGGCGAAGAAAGCCGTCTTGCAGGCGGCTACCCATTGGACGATGGGCGACCGGAACGGGGGGGGCAACAATCCGATCACGGTATTCAGCAACTGTGACGAGGTTGAAATCATCATTGGCGAAAACAATGTGGGCAGATTCCAGCCTGATTTCGACAGCTACCCCCATCTGGCACATCCTCCCTTCGTGATTCACGGATTGAATGCGTACAGCGCCTGGGGGCAGGCGGAGTTTTATGATCTGCACCTGGTTGGCTATGTTCAGGGAGAAGCGGTGATCGAACAGTGGATTTCCAGCAGCCGGCTGCCGAAGAGATTGGCGCTTTCCACGGACAGCGATGAGCTGCAGGCGGATGGGACGGACATGACCCGGCTGATGTTCAAAGTCACCGATGAGTTCGGCAACCCGCTGCCGTACGCAGCCAAGGTGGTGAGTTTTGAGCTGGAGGGGGAGGCGGAGCTGATTGGTGAGAATCCGTTCCCGTTAATCGGCGGGCAGGCGGCTTTGTATATCAAAGCGGGGCATCAACCGGGGCGCGTGACCGTTCGTGCCGATGCGCCGGGATTGCCCCAGGCATTGGTCTCGTTGGCAATCGTTCCGGCAGCAGCGGTTGAAGGCCGGAAATTTCAGCGGCGGATATCAAAATCGTCACCGATTTCGTTCAGAGGATAGTGAAGGAGCCGATGGTAAAGAAGAAGAAGGGTATCACCCAAAAAGATGTGGCTGAACGGGCTGGTGTGTCCCGCGGGGTTGTCTCTTATGTGATCAACAACGGCCCTCGTGATGTCTCCCCGGAAACGCGGGCGCGGGTGCTGGCGGCTATCGATGAATTGGGCTACCGGCCGAATAAACACGCCCAAAATCTGATACTTGGCGATTCGACGGCAAAGAAATCTTTAGGGATCATCGCCGGGGGGCACAGCTACAATGTGCTGGAGCGGCCATACTACAACAGTATCCTGGCTGGCTTGTTTGATGAAGTTCACCGACTGGGGCAAGAGGTCCGGTTTTTCAGCTTTTTTGATGCGTTAACTGACCCGGTTTTCTTTAACAAGCACATTCACCGGGATGAGATTTCATCGTTGATTTTGATCTTGCCGGCAATGATCGCCACCAACCCGGGCAACCAGCGAATTTTGGACCAGATGGCCGAACGGATCGACAATGTGGTTTGTTTAGAGGAGCCGGTGAAGGATTGGCCGACGGTGATTTTCG
>JAHEEY010000144.1 GCA_024640485.1 Chloroflexota bacterium
GCCATCTGGCTCATCCCCTATTTCAGCCCGATGTTCTTCAATATGGCCGTCTAGCCGCCGCCATGCGGGCGCAGAGCGATTTGAGGGAACAATCGAAAAAGCATTTGAAAAGACCAGAGCCTGCTCTGGTCTTTTTTTGCCGGCGGGTGGGTGACGGGGGAAGACGGAGCGCAGCGCCCTATCTACCACAGCAGTAGACTGGCTCTGTGGCCTAACTGGCGGATGAGAAAATGCCCAACAAGAAACCCGATATCTGTATACTGAAGGCGCGCAGCGTCATGATCTGTTGACTTGCTGCGTCCGAAATCAGATAAGGAGTTCTTCATGCCCCCAGCTGCCGGATGTCCCCCGTTTCACAAAGTAAAGCGTACCGTGCCGGTCCTGCTGATACCGGTTCTGCTGCTGGCGATCTTCCTGACACAAGCGAGAGCCGCCGCCGCCGGCGCTGCCGCCACTATCTCCGTCAATACCACGGTTGACGAGATCAGCGACAACGGCCGCTGCTCACTGCGCGAGGCGATCGAAACAGCCAATACCGGCAGTGGCGTAGGCGGCTGCAGTATCAGCGGCAGCGGGCCATATCAGATCGATATCCCCTCCGGAATCTACTTCCTCAGCCTGGGCACCTATGATGAGGACGGTAACCAGGGTGGGGATTTTGACCTGCGGGCTTCGGTGACCCTGCAAGGCGCCGGCGCCGGAAGCACCAGGCTTGATGCCAACACCCTGGATCGGGTATTTGATATTGATCCCACCGACGCCGTCACCATTGAAGTCACAATCGCCGACCTCACGATTCAGAACGGACAGCCGATTTCGCGCACTGGCGGCGGCGGCATACGGAATTTCGATGATTCGCTGACCATCTTGCGATCAGTCATTTCAGACAACCGGCTGACTGGAGCCTATGTAGCCAACGATTTCAAGACCGCTAGCGGCGGCGGCATTCTCAGCGGCGGCGGCCCGTTTAGCGGCGCCGGCACACTCAGCGTGATCGACAGCGTCATCGAAGACAACTCCACCACCTACGGCAGCGGCGGCGGCATATGTAACGACGGCGGCAGTCTGAATATCAGCGGCAGCATCATTCGCGGCAATCTGGCAAATGTCATTCAAGGAGCCTCTTCAGCCGGCGGCGTGATGAACAGCGGCGGCACCGCCAACATCATCGGCAGTGCCATCTTGGACAACGAGGCCGACGGCCATACCGGCGGACTGGGCAACTTCTTTTCGGCGGCGGTGATGAACGTGGCCAACAGCACCATCAGCGGAAACCGCACCGACGGCAGCGGCGGCGGCATCCGCAATAGCGGTGAAATGCGGCTGACCAACGTCACCATCAGCGACAACATCGCGGACCTCGATGCTGCCTTTGGTGGAATGGGCGGCGGCATTCGCAACAACACTGGCGCGACCATTTACATGAAAGGAGTGATCCTGTACGGCAATACCGATGTGGATTCCCCAGACAGTGAAGATGATGTGTTTCCCGATATCAAAGATACCGGCACGTTGATATCTCAGGGATACAATTTATTAGGGGTGATCAGCGGCACCACGGGCATCACCGCCGGCGTGAACGGGGATCTGGTCGGCGTGAACCCTGGTTTGGGCGCTCTAACCGGGTCTCCCCCCTACTATCCGCTGCCGCCGCTGAGCCCGGCGCTGGACCAGATACCGGCGGAAGCATGCACCTTTCTCTCCGGCGGCGCAAATCCGCTGTTCGCCGATGGGGCCCTGAATCTCTTCGACCAGTCAGGCAGCCAACGGCCTAATCCAGCCACCCAACGGTGCGATATCGGCGCCCACGAACCGCCGTATCAATACGTTTACATCCCGGCACTGCTGGTATTCTCCGAATGACCCTGGTCGCCATGGAGCACGCCAACCCATTTACACCGGCATGATATTGGCGTAGACTAAGCTGCGGGCGGCGAAGGCTTGACCGGACAAAGGGTTCAGCGTTCAGACGGGAGAGAAAGATGAATGATCAAGTTATATACAGTTCCAAGATACGGATAGAGCGGGTGAAGGGGCCGCTGCGCCGCGCTTATCTGCCGGTGGAGCAGATGCCGGTATTGTTTGGGGTACATTCTGAAATCGCCGCACAGTACCAGGTTGATCCCAACGTCCATGAGCCGCACGCCGCTACCCTGGATTATCTGGTAGCGGCAGCGGCCGGTTGACTGACCGGCACCTTGGGCGGCGCGCTGGAAGCGCGCCAAATTCCGGCAGGAGACGGCTATCTCAGTTCCGATGCAACCGGTGAAATCGAACTGGATGGGAAGGTGATGGTCATCAAGCGCATCCATGTCGATTACCATTTGAAGCTTGACCCGAAAATGGTGTCTGCCGCCGAAAGGGCCCACGAGCTCCACGCCGATTACTGCCCGGTGGCCAAAACGATTCAAGGGTGTGTGGAGATCACCACTTCCCTGCACACGGAAAACCTGTAGAGAAGGGAGCCAACCGATGAACAAGCGGACCAACCCCCGGATGGGGATCATGTTTCGGCGAGAGCATGCTCCGGAGAAGCTGCCTGATTTCGCCCGTCGGGCCGAAGATGCCGGATTTGATGAACTGTGGGTGGTGGAAGATTGTTTTTACGGCAGCGGCATCGCCTCGGCGGCGGCGGCGCTGTCGGTGACCTCCACGATCACCGTCGGCCTGGGCATCATGCCGGCGGTGGCCCGCAATCCGGTCTTTACGGCGATGGAAATCGCCACCATCGCCCGGATGTTTCCCGGCAGATTTCTACCGGGGCTGGGGCACGGCATGGCCCACTGGATGCGCCAAATCGGCGCCTTCCCGAAATCACAGCTCAATGCCCTGGAAGAGGTGACCATCGCTGTGAAACGGCTGCTCTCCGGCGAGCGTTTGAGCTATGACGGGCGGCACATGCAGCTGGACCGGGCCGAGCTGGTTCACCCACCGGATCGAATCCCGTCAATCCTGCTGGGGGTGCGCGGGCCCAAGTCATTGACGCTTTCGGGCAGGGTAGCGGACGGTACCATCCTGGCCGAATACGCCTCCCCGGCCTACGTCTCGTGGGCCAGAGAACAGATAGCCGACGGGCAGCGGCAAGCAGGCCGCGACTCCGATCACCAGCTGACCGTATTTGCCATGGCCTGTGCCGGCGAGTCAGCCGCCGACGCCCGCCAACAGCTGCGCCCTTTGGTCTCATCCGCGATTGTCTCCGGCAAAGTGGATATGCAGCTGGCACCGATGGGCATCCTGCCCAAGCTGCAGGCGATGCGCCAATCCCTTGAAGGACAGGAGCTGCTCTCGGCGGTTCCGGACAGCTGGATCGAGCAGCTAACCATCAGCGGCACGCCGGCAGATTGGCACGCATCTTTGGCGGGTTTGGCTGCCGCAGGGGCCGATTCGGTGGTGCTGGTCCCCATCGCCGAAAAAGGGGTGGAAGAGCTAGCCCGGTTCGCTGAGCACGCCTTTGGAGAACATCAGTAACCCATCCAATCAGGCGAAGGTACAGCCAGTGAGGGAAGCACTCCCTGGACGCAGAGCCGGGCCAAAGAAAACGACCGCTTGCGGTTGCGGAACCTCCCATTTTGAGTATACTGTCAATAATATCCCCTTTGGCCGCGCATTAAACGGGTATGATATGTCCTTTTCAGCGCCTGTCTCAACCTTGGAACTACATGGGCTGGAGCCAGATCCAACCGAGGAATGGACACGCCTGCTGAAATTCGTGGGGTTCAGCCATCAAGACCGCGCCGCCATGCTGCAAACAGTCGAACTCATGCTGCGCCACGCGCCAGAACTGGTGGTGCAGACCTACGATTATCTACGCTCTGTTCCCGAAACAGCGGCCATCTTGGGTTGGGAAGAAGGCAGCGATGAAGCCCATCTGGCTGAACGCCGCCGCTTTTTCACCATGTGGATAGCCCGTACCGTGGGCATGGACACCAGTCAAGAATTCGCCAATTACCTGTTCCGCGCCGGCAAATTCCACGCCGGGCACGGCCCTCGCAAAATCCACACCCCGCCGATCTATGTGACCGGTTCTATCGGGCTGGTTCAGGCCTCAATCTGCAGCTGCATCTCGGATGCGCCGCTGCCGCTGGACACCGCCACGGCGGCGATGGCGGGATGGAGCAAATACTTGAATGCCCAACTGCATATCATGCTGTTAGGGTACCAGGCCGCCAGAGATTTCGACCGCGGGCCGGTCGAGGTGCAGGTATCTTTCTTCGGCCGGCTGCGGGCCCAGATCGGAACGCCAACAGTGACGATGCACGTTGACCATACGCTCGGCGCTGACGATCTGCTGCGCAAATTATTCAACTACTACCCCCACATCAGGTCAGATGTACTGGAACGCGTTTGGCACAGCCAAGAACCGGCAGATTCTCGCTGGTTGGAGCTGACCCCTACCTATCAGCCTCGCCTGGGATGGCGGGTGCTGCGCAACGGCCGGGATGTCAGCTACAACGGTGGTTTCTCGGCGCCGCTCTGTACTGGCGACAAGATAAGCATTTTCCCACCAGGCCGATAGCCCCACAGGGCGATCGCTGGTGACGACAGCTATCTGGCAGCAACTGCCAAAGGAGGTGAGGCCTCAAAGAAAACTGAAATCGGTGCGACTTACTAAGAATTAACGCTTTGAATAGTCTAGCTAGGAGGATCACAATGGAACTTGGAGGCTACGCGAATCGAATGGCTCACATTGACCTGACCGCAGGCAATGTCGAGTACAAACCCATTCCGGAAGAGTGGGCGATGAAATATATTGGCGGACGCGGTCTTGGAGTGCGTTATGTGTTGGAGAACGGACCCAAAGTGGACCCGGCATCAGCCGACAATATTTTGTGCTTCATGAACGGGCCATTGACCGGCACTGCCGCCAATATGAGCGGCCGGATGGCCATTGTCACCAAGTCACCGCTGACAGGAACGGTGACGGACAGCCATCATGGCGGCTGGTCGGCAGCACGGCTTCGCTGGGCTGGCTTCGACGGCTTGATTTTCAAGGGCAAGGCGGAAAAACCTGTTTCGGTCTACATCCACGACGGAAAGCTTGAGATCATTGACGCGTCTGATGTCTGGGGCAAGGGTGTTCACGACACGATTAAGCATTACCAGGCGAAGTACGGCGAGAAAGATTTGACCGTGATGTCCATCGGCCAGGCCGGAGAGAACCAGGTCAAATTCGCCTGCTGGGTCAATGAAGACGATCGGGCCAGCGGCCGCGGCGGCACCGGCTGTGTCGGCGGCAGCAAGAATCTCAAAGCTGTGGTAGTGAAAGCCAAGAAAAAGATGCCCAAGCCAGTCAATGCTGATGCCTGGAAACCGGCCCATGCCCGGGCTTTGGCGACCATCATGGACGAGAAGAATATCACCAGCCCCCGCAAGGGCGGTCTCTCCGTCTACGGCACCAACGTTTTGATGAACATCACCAGCAACATGGGCGCCCTGCCGGCGTTTAACGGCAAGCAGACCAGCTTCGGCGATCAAGCTGAAGGGCTCAGCGGTGAATATGTGGAGCAGAACATTCTGGTCAACAACCCCACATGCCACGCCTGTCCAGTTGCCTGCAAGAAAGAAGTCAAGATCACAGAAGGCGAATACGCCGGCGTTCATATGGAAAGCCTCGAGTACGAGCCGGCCTGGTCATTGGGCGCCAACTGCGGCAATGGCGATGTGGCATCCGTAGCCAAATTGATTGATATGGCCAATGATTTCGGCATGGACGCCATCGAAATTGGTGACGTGCTGGGCACCTTCATGGAAGCGTCTGAACGGGGCCTGAGCAACGGGGACAAGCCCCTGGAGTGGGGCGATCACCGCAGCATGGTAGCCCTGATGTCGAAAGTCGCCCACCGTGAGGGCATCGGCGACATTTTGGCCAACGGCTGCGACGCTGTTGCCCAAAAATTCAACTACCCGAAGATCGCGATGACCGTCAAAGGTCAGGGCATTCCCGCTTACGATCCTCGTGGTATGAAGGGCATGGGCATCGCCTACGCCACCAGCAACCGCGGCGCCTGCCACCTGCGGGCGTACACGCCGGCCAGCGAGCTCAGCTTAATCCCGCTGCCCACCGATCCGCTGGCCTGGGAAGGCAAGGGCGAACTGACCAAGATCTTCCAGGATCTCCACGCCTTTTCCGACAGCCTGGACCTATGCAAATTCAGCGCGTTCGCTGAAGGCGCCGAAGAGTACGCCGCCCAATACGCGGCGATGGTCGGGCGAGAGTTCACCATCGATGACGTGATGGAAACTGGCGAGCGTATCTATAATCTAGAGCGCTACTACAACAACCTGGCTGGCTTCGGCGAAGGCAGCGACACCCTGCCAGAGCGGTTCCTGACCGAACCATCGACCAATCCTGGCTCTGAAGGGCATGTCTGTGAGCTGGACAAGATGCTGGTCGAGTATTACGCCGCCCGCGGCTGGGTGAACGGTGTGGTACCTGAGAGCAAACTGAAGGCAATGGCCATCCTGTAGAATCGGATTGGCCAACCGCTGGAAATAGAAAGAGACGGCCGCTCGGCCGTCTCTTTTTTTACTTTGTCGGAATGCGCTGCCCTGGTCAAGCCCGCAGGCGCTGTCTCAGCCGCCGGCGCGCAGCAGCTTCTTCTCCAGAACAGGCATCAGCCGGGCCATGGCCTCTTCATCGGCGTCAACTTCCAGCCTCACCTCCCCCACCACCAATGAGCCAAGCCGAAAGTCGTCCATTTGGGTTAGAGACGCCCGCCAGCCGTCGCCGTGGATTTCGCCTGCGGAGTCTACTTCGCCGCCTATTTCCACCAGATATTCGCGCAGCAGCCACAGCGGCAGCCCGCGCATCTCTTTGACATATTGGGGCATCAGGTTAGCCTCCCCCTACAGCGGGGAAGATATCGACCTTCACTCCCGGCAGCACCACTGTTTTCATGCCATTTTCCAGATATGGAGCGTCGCGACCGTTGATGAAGACATGGACATGCTGGTACAAGTTGCCGTCTTCATCCAAAAGTTCCTTTCTCATAGGCGGGTAGCGGGTCACCACCAGCTCCACCATCTCACGAACATTGGTCCCCTCCGGCAGCGTGAATTCGATCGTTTTTTGACCAACGATCGGACGCAGCGTGGCATAGAAATTTATCTTCATTGGGTCTCTCTCAGTGACGTTTCAGGCAAGTCAGATCATCTTCGTTAGGACAGGCTCAAGTCTGTGGAAGGGATCAATTGCCGACCGATAATGCCGCCTCAGTATATCGAAAGAGAGCGGTCATGCCAAAAGGAGGGGCGGCTCTCTGATGTCCCATTCATCAAGCTCTCGGTCATCAGCTGATGTTCAAACGGGCAAGGAGCTCAGCGACTGCCGCTTCTTCAGCCGCCAGAGTAACATCAGGATAAAGCCGCCATTCCTCCCGGAGAGTGACTGATCCGCCGGGGGGCAAGGTTGTCCGCGGACCCAGGGTCTCCAATTCAATAATCCGGGGATCACAGTAGCACTCGCTGGAACTGCCGAAATCGTAATAGTCGCCGTCGGCCTGGTAAGCCGCCCGCTTGACGAACAAGGTGTCGTCGACAGCGTAGGCCAGCCAGCCGGCAGGATTTGCCCAGCCCATTTTGAACTTCCCGTCATTCATAGCGGCGTGGACGAAGATGTAGCGGTCGCCCAGCTGAAGGTGCGGCGAGTTGATAGAGGCGTAAGGCCAGAAAGCCAGCCGGCGGTTGGGCAGCAGCCCAGTTTCGGCCGTGGCTTGAGGCAGGATGGCGAAACCACCGGGCTTGAGCTGGGTGATCGCCCAGGGGGCCAGCTCCACGGGCCACAGCCCCCGATTGGTCAAGGTATGGTCGATGATCACCTGGGCAGATTCGCCGCTGAGGGTGATCGACATCCGCTTTTCGATGCCGCTGCCGGCTTCGACTGGCTGTGTGACCTGGATGCCGTTTGGAATTGAGGTAATGGCAACCGGGGCGTCATCGGGCAGATAGGTCCGCTCTGGATCTTCCGGCGCGTGCCACAGCCGGTGGCCCCCTCGAAACTGGTAAACATTACCGCTGGGAGTGGTCGAGGCCACCCCCGGAATCACCGCCATCAAATTGCCGCCGCCTGGCAGCTGAAGGCCAATAACCCGCGGCCCGACATCCTGGGTCACCCACAAGGCCACCGAGCTGTTCTCCAGCTTGACACACTCATGTTCCGCATATCTCTCATTAGTCTGTTTGATCATGTTTCCCTTTCCCCCTATTCGAGTTGTCCCATCGACGGCAATCATATCACACTCTTTTTGCCGGCTCCCATCTTTTGGAGTGAGCTAGGTCAAAAACCGCCGAAGATAGGCGACGGACGGCAGTTTTCATCTAGTCACTTCTTCCCGATAGCCGTAAAATCTGGGCACAAGAGAATCCACAATCGAGGGGTCGCCATCGATGTCCGGCTGCCATGGCGAATTCCGATCATTCGTTGAGGTGATAATGAAAGGGTTTGATATCCATCCAGATATGCATCATTACTTGGAAGCCAGCGAACAAGTCCCCTGGACCGAAGATGATTTGGAAGCCAACAGACAGCTGTGGCAGTCGTTCTGCCTGAACTACAATCAACCTTGCCCCAGCACGATCCAGGTTGAAAATCTGACCATTCCCCTTGAGGGAGCGGATATTCCGGTGCGTATCTACCGTCCAGCGGCAGGCATTGAGCCGATGCCGGCAGTTGTCTATCTTCACGGCGGCGGCTGGGTGCTGGGCACGCTGGACTCCAATGACAGCATCGCCTGGGGATTAGCGGAAGGGGCCGGGGCGGTGGTGATCAGCGTCGATTACCGCCTATCGCCGGAATATCCTTACCCCATCCCCTTTCAGGACTGTTTTGGGGTGGTGAGTTATCTCAGCCTCCAGGCGGCCTCATTTGGCATTGATCCCCGGCGCATTGGCGTTGCCGGAGACAGCGCCGGCGGCAATCTCTCCGCTGCTATCAGCCTCAAGGCGCGAGACCAAGGGCATCCCACCATCGCCGTCCAGGCGCTCATCTTCCCGGTACTGGACACGGACATCGACCTGCCCTCCTATATAGAAAATCGGGACGCGCCTGGCCTGACCCGTGCCGACATGATCTACTACCTGAACGCCTATTTGGGCGAGGAGTGGTCAGCGGCTGACCAGTACGCCATGCCGGCAAGGGCCGCCGACCTGACCAACCTACCGCCCACCCTGATCCATACTGCCGAAATCGACCCCCTTCGGGATGAAGGAAAGCTTTTCGCCGATCGTCTGGCGGCGGCTGACGTCGAGGTCAGCTACCGCTGCGCCCAGCGAATGACCCACAGCTTCATCCGGGCCCGGCTGCAAGGGGAATCTGCAGCCGCCGAGTTTGCCGTGATCACCGAATTTCTCAGGAAACAGCTGTAGACCCTATGCTCTGAAAGCCTTTCCTACGAAGGCAGGCTCGAGCATCGGCCCACTTTAACCAGGCAGTCTCGCGGGACGCTGTCTGATCCGATTGAGGTTCATGTTGAACAAAAACAGCAGTCTCCCCAATATCGTCTTCATCATGGCCGACGACCTTGGCTACGGTGATCTGGGCTGCTATGGGGCCACTAAGATCCCCACCGTCCACATCGACCGCGTCGCCGGCGAAGGGATGCGGTTCACCGATGCCCACGCCTCATCGGCGCTTTGCACGCCCAGCCGGTACAGTGTGCTCACCGGCCGCTACAGCTGGCGAGGGCCGCTGAAGAGCGGTGTGCTCTGGGGCTTCAGCCCACCGCTGATTGAACCAGACCGGCTGACCGTCGCCGGCCTGCTCAAAGTGAGTGGCTACGCCACCGCCAACATCGGCAAATGGCACTTGGGTCTGAATTGGACCACTACTGACGGCAGC
>JAHEEY010000593.1 GCA_024640485.1 Chloroflexota bacterium
GCATCCGGCAGGCGTGGGCAGAGACAGGGCAGGCGGCGTTGGCCCAAGTGAAACAGCAGCTGGCAGAGAATGATTTCGCGTTGGAGGCACAGCAGGCATTGGCTGGACTGGCCGATCAGATGGCGCAGCTTGGCTATCAGCCGGATGCCCATGAAGATGCGAAAGAGCAGCGCACTCTTCTGGAACAGGCACCAACCCACTATCAGGAAATGCAGCAGGCCCAGGCGGCGGTCAAACCGCTAGAGGATTCACTGGCGGATCTGGACCTACAGATTTCCGCGCAGATAGAAAGCGCGGCGGAGTTGGCCGAACAGCATCAATCGGCGGTTGAGGAACTCCGGCTTATTACCGCGGACAGCGGTGATTTGAAGGGGGTGGAAGCAGAGGTGTTCCATCTGCGTGAAGAGCAGATCGACACCAACCGCCGCCTGGCTGTTGCCCAGCAGAGCCTAAGCGTGCTGGATGATCAGCGAGCCCGCCATCAGCAGTTGACGGCAGAGCGAGCGGAAGTGACCCTGCTGGTCAGCCGGATCAAGATGCTGGAGAAAGCGTGCGGCCGGGATGGGGTGCAGGCGCTGCTCATCGAACAAGCGCTGCCGGATATCGAAGATCGGGCCAATGAGCTGCTGGATCGACTGACCGGTGGGGATATGCGGGTGAATTTTGAGACTCAGAAACAGCTGAAAAGCCGTGATGCTGTGGCTGAAACCCTGGATATCCGGATCATCGATCATGCCGGGGAGCGGCCCTACGCGAATTTCAGCGGCGGGGAGCAGTTCCGGGTCAACTTCGCCATCAGATTGGCCCTATCGCAGCTGCTGGCGAAGCGGGCTGGCGCCCGGCTGCAAACGCTGGTCATTGATGAAGGGTTCGGCAGTCAAGATCCTGTCGGCCGCCAACGATTGGTGGAGGCGATCAACATCATAAGCGATGAGTTCGCCCGTATTCTGGTGATCACCCACGTGGATGAACTGAGAGACGCATTTCCCACCCGGATCGAGGTGGACAAGGGCGTGACTGGTTCCAAAATCGTTATTTCTTAAGAGGGTATGGGATCTTCCCTGCTAGTTCCCGGTGAAGCCGGCAGCCCGCAATCCAAACTGGATCATCTCATTTATGGCGGCAGCGGCCTGCCCTTCCGGGTTGGGGTGAGTGATCAGATTGAGGATTATTTCATCAAAGGCGCCGGCAAACCCCTCGGCAGTGCGACGGCCGTTTTGGGAGATGATCTGTCCCGTCTCCATGGCTGACTCGATCACTTGCTGCCACATCGCGGTCAGCCGTTCCCGGTAGCTGCTCTGGCTCTTGTTCAGAGAGGGCGTTGCCCCAATCCCCCCCACCAACAGCAGCTGTATCACCGCCGGTTCATAAACGGCTATGTTTACATAAGCCTGGAGGCCCGCTTGAAGCTGGCGGGAAAAATTGGACCGTGGGGCCATGGCCTGCCGGATGGCCTGCAGCAAGAACTCTGCCGTTTCATCGTAAAGATGGACAAACAGCGTTTCTTTGTCTGGGAAGTAGAAGTAGAAGGTGCCGATGGCGACATCAGAGGCAGCCACGATATCGCGGATGGTCGCCGCATGATACCCTTTTTCGGCAAAAACCCGAATGGCTGCCTGCATCATGGTGGTGCGCTTGGTATCTTTCTTCTGTCGTGTTTTGCTGCTGCTTCGATAAGGCATGGATTATCACTCTGGTATGCTGCACAAAATGAGTGGACTACTTCGGCTGAGCTGGCCGCGGCTAGGTTTCTCCTGCGCGCCCAGGCTAGCTGCTCTGAGCATAAACGAGGCAGGTGTGGTTGTCAATAAAAAACCTATTTCGGAGATCGGTAAATAAAAGACCGCCAGGTCATGAATACCTGGCGGTCTCTGTTGGTCGGGGCAGCGGGATTCGAACCCACGACCTCGCCGACCCGAACGGCGCGCGCTACCAAGCTGCGCCATGCCCCGAACGAACAGAATTATAGAGCAACCGGGTTAAATTGCAAGGTTTCTGCTAGGCGAAGTCTGATTTGGTGCCGGCAGACATTGGACAGAGACAATACCCTTCCGGTAAAATGCCCAACTCTTGATTCATACATTGAAGTGAATTGAGCATGCTGCTGCAGGAAGCATGCAGCCCCGGTCGCTAATTGGAGGACTTAACCCCGAAGTGACAATCGAACTCACCCAGCGCGATCGAGCGTTCTTGAATGGAGAGATGGGCCCGGCAGCTCAGATGGCGATGCGCATCCTGATCACCATGGCGGAGGTATACGGCGCGCCTCGCCTGCTGGATATCGAATCGGCCCATATCGACGGCTGTCTGTACCACGGGCTGTCCGGGCTTGAATTCGCCCAACGATTAGTGGATGGCGGCGCCCGGGTGGCAGTACCGACGACGTTGAATGTGGGCGCCGTTGATTTGATGCATCCCGAAGTTTTTCAGGGAACTGCCGAGGTGGGTCAGAGGGCCCAGCAGTTGATGGCGGCGTACGAGAAGATGGGCTGCCGGCCTATTTGGACCTGCGCCCCATACCAGGACAGCCAGCGCCCCGCTTTCGGCGCTCAGATCGCCTGGGCGGAGAGCAACGCCATTGTCTTTGCCAACTCGGTGCTGGGCGCCCGCACAAACCGGTATGGGGATTTCATTGATATCTGCGCGGCCATCACCGGCAGAGCGCCAGCGGTGGGCCTGCACCTGACCGAGGAGCGGCGAGGGCGCATTCTGTTCCGGCTGATCGATATCCCGGAACGGCTGCTGCATGAAGGTGTGCTTTACCCGGTGTTGGGGTATTTTATCGGCGCCCGGGCGGATTCACGTATTCCAGTGATCACGGGATTGCCCCCTTCAACCAG
>JAHEEY010000145.1 GCA_024640485.1 Chloroflexota bacterium
GGTAAATCTCGGTGGGCGGGCCGACCTGTTCGATGCGCCCTTTGTTCATCACCACGATGCGGTCAGACATGGTCATCGCTTCCGTCTGATCGTGGGTGACATAGACACTGGTGATGCCGATTTGCTTCTGAATGCGCCGGATTTCGGAGCGCATCTGCTCCCGCAGCTTGGCGTCCAGGTTGGAAAGCGGCTCGTCCAGCAGCAGCACCTTCGGCTCCATCACCAGCGCCCTCGCCAGGGCCACCCGCTGCTGCTGGCCGCCAGAGAGCTGCTCCGGGGTGCGGTCGCCGTACCCGCTCATTTCAACCAGCGCCAGCACCTGGTCCACCCGCCGGTTGATTTCGCTTTTCGGCAGCCGCTGCACCCGCAAGCCGTAGGCGATGTTTTCAAATACCGTCAGATGGGGGAAGATGGCGTAGCTCTGAAACACCATTGACATGTCCCGTTTGTGAGGCGGCAGCTCATTGATCTGCTGTCCGTCCAACTTGAGGTCGCCAGCGGTGGGGAACTCAAAGCCGGCGATCATCCGCAGTGTGGTCGTCTTGCCGCAGCCGGATGGGCCCAGCAGGGTGATGAACTCCCCTTTCTCGATCTGCAGGCTGAAATCTTTGACGGCCACCACTTCGCCCACTGTGCCCCGGCTTTCGAATACCTTATCCACATTCTCTAGAATCAAGTACATGCTGTTATGCTCCTATCGAGAGATCAATGCCGTCGCGCCCGCGCAAGACCCGGGTAGTAACGATATACAAAATACCGATGGCGATGAGCACCAGTACGATAATGACTGATGAGTATGCCGCCGCGAAACTGATGCCGCCCTGTTCCCATTCGGACAAGATCGAAGCGGTGACGATTCGCCAACGAGGGCTGACCAGGAAAATGATCGCCGAAAGGCTGGTCATATGCCGGGTGAAGCTGAAAATCAAGCCGGCCAAAAGCGCCGGGGTGATCAGCGGCAGGGTTACCTTGCGGAAGGTGTATTGGGCATCGGCCCCCAGGTTGTTGGACGCTTCTTCGATGGAAGGGTCGATCTGCTGCAGCGCCGCTACGCCGGCTCTCACCGACGCCGGCAGGCTGCGCACCGCGAAAGCGGCGATGATGATGTACGGGGTGCCGATTATAGCCAGCGGCTCGCCGATGAAGGCCAGGGTGCCGCCCAGCGCCAGCAGGACGATGCTGGACAACTTCCGCGTATTGGCCGGCATCCTGCTGACGATCAAGACGGCGCCAAACAGATAGGCCATCATCAATATCGACTGCGGTATTTTGAAGAACACTTCCACATAGTCGGGGATCTGCCGCAGGGCGTTTCCCCAGAACGGGCTGTCGATGTTCCGGATGGCGGAAAGCACCGGCCGCAGCAATCTGCCGCTCAGGTCAGCCATCATCAGCAGCAAACCTAGGCCAGCCAGCACCTGACTACCCCGTTTATCTTTGCGCAGGAACCACTGGTAGGCGGCCATCGCCAGATAACCACCGCCCAGCAGATACATCAGTCCAATCTCTCCCAACACCGGCTGCAGCAGCCGCAGCAGTACCGCGCCGCTGGTGCCGGCAAACAAGACCAGCATCTGCGACCTGGTATCGTTGTACAGGGTCCGCACCATGAAGAGGGACATCAGCAGATAAAGCGAGATGATGATGAACCAGGGCGGGGTGACAAAGGAGAGGATGAAGCCGATACCTAGAATGGTACCAGGAATGCCGGCGCCCAGGTTGGAGCCGAAATCCAGCACATTCTTGCCGCTGAACTTCTTACGCACCACCAGGAAGGCGATGCCCATCCCCAGGAATCCGGCCACCGGTGTGGCCACGATGCTCAGGAAAGTGGTATCCAGAATCGCCTCAATCCCCCGGCTGATCATCAGCTGCCAGTGGGCCAGCGTCGGCGTGAAATCGATGCCCCACACCTTGCTGAAAGAGCCGACCACGATTGAGGTATACATCACCACGATCAAGGCGATGGTGGCGTAGGTGAACAAGATGAACGACCAGCGGGTTATCGGCTCTTTGACCAGGATATGGCCGCTGGAAGGCTTGCCGGTGACCGATACATATGAGCGCCGGCTGACCCAATATCGCTGCAGGATGAAGATCAACAGCGTGGGCAGCAGCAGCATCAGCGCCAGCGTCGCCGCTTTCTGGTGATCATACTCGCCGGCGACCGCCAGGAATATCTTGGCTGACAGCACGTCGAAGTTGCCGGAGATGAGCAGCGGATTGCCCAGATCGGCCATCGACTCCACAAACAGCAGCAGGAAGGAGCCTGCCAGTCCGGGAATCAGCAGCGGCAGGGTGATGGTCCGGAAAATATGAAATTTCGAGGCGCCCAGGCTGTGGGCCGCTTCTTCCATCGAGGGATGGAGCCGTTCCAGCATCGCCCGGATGATCAAATAGGCCACCGAGAAGAAGGTCAGCACCTGTACGAAAACCAGCCCGTCCAGGCCGTAAATATCGTTGCTGCCCAGGGCGAAATCCATCCCCAAAAACCGGCGGGTGATCAAGCCGTTGCGGCCGAACAGCAAAATAGTCGACATGGCGATGGCAAATGGGGGCGAGACAGTGGGCACCAGCGCCAAAATGTGGATCCATCGCTTCCCGGGTGGATTACACCGCACCATGGTATAAGCGAAAATGAACCCCAGGATTGTGCCCCCGGACGCGGTCAGCACCCCCAGCGACAGTGTATTCCAGAAGGTGCGCCAGGCCACCCTGGAGTAGTAGGGATCAAAATAGCGGGCGAAATATTCGACGTTAAAGGCGCCGTCCCGATCCACAAACCCCCGGGCGGTGACCCGAATAATGGGAAAAAAGACAAAGACCGCGATGAAGATGCCGGCCAGCATCAACCCGATCAGCAGGATCGGATCACGGGCGATCAGCGCGAACTCGCGATAGCGTCGGATCAGGGTGTTGCGCCACGAACTTGTATGTGCGGGGGGTGCAGCCATGGTATCTTCTCGCTAAGGTCGGTCCGCGGCGGGCCGACTCGGTCGAAAGGTGTCAACAGGAGGAAAGCCCGCCCGAATGAGGCAGGCTCATGAAACTCTGCACTACGCAGTTATGAAATGAGGATTGGGGCCTTGAAGGCACCCAATCCTCATTCATTCGCTCAAAGAACTGACTACTCCTTGAGTTCGTCAGCACCTTGAATTTCATTGCTGAAGCGATCAACATTCGCTTTCTTGGTGTCGCCGGCCCACTGGAAATCATAATTAATCAGGTTGACTTCCAACAGTTCGGGATGGGACAGTTCCACGCCGCCAACGGTGGGGGCCTGGTATGCTTTGTACTTGGGGCCTAAGGATTGGGCCGCTGGGGTCAATGCCCAGTCGTACCATTTCTCGGCGGCGTCCATGTGCTTGGCGCCTTTTACAATCGCCTGTCCGCCTACTTCGTAGCCGGTCCCTTCCGCGGGGAAGGTCAGCACCAACGGCAGGCCGCCGTCTTCAATCTGCTTCACGATGTCGTGGGAGAAGACGATACCGACAGCCGCTTCGCCAGCGCCGACGAACTTGGCCGGGGCGGAACCGCTCTTGGTGAACTGCAGCACCTGACCGGCGTACTTCTGCAGATAGTCCCAGCCCGCATCTTCACCGCGGATCTGCAGGACAGTTGCCAGGGCGGTGTAGGAGGTGCCGGAGGTGGAAGGATGAGCGACCAGCAGCTGGCCTTTGAACTCTGGCTTGAGCAGGTCATCCCATGAGGTGGGGGCGGAGGCTTCCGGATGGGCAGCCAGCCAATCGGTATTGGTGGCGAAACCCAGGGAACCGACGTAGATGCCGGTCCAATAGTTGTCCTTATCGCGGTACAGCTCTTGGTTCAGCAGATTCTTGGCGTTGGGGGATTCATATTGCTCAAACATCCCTTCCTGAGCGCCGGCAATGTAGGTGTCGATGGGGCCGCCCCACATGATATCAAACTGGGGATTGTCAGCTTCCGCTTCCAGGCGGGCCAACGCTTCACCAGTCGACATGCGGACGTAGTTGACGGTGATGTCAAACTCCTTCTCGAACTCCTGCTTCATGCCTTCACACCACTCTTCTTGAGGCACGCATAACAGATTCAGCTCAGTGCTTGCTGGTTCGCCGCAGGCGACCAACACCACCGCAAGCAGAAGCATGAGGCCTAACATTAACAAGCTCTTCTTATTAATCGACATTATTCCATATCTCCTTGTGCAACATAACTCTGTAAATGGGGTCTTCTTCTCCATCCCCCGTCCAGTCGGCAGAAGACGCCAATTGCCGACATCTTGAGGTAGGGGACATGCGTATCTTGGATAACGCTGCAGCCTCCCCAATAATAGGTTGCAGACCTTCATAGGAATTCTAAGCGTTTTTTGGGCGGGTGACAACCCAAGACCGCGATGGCAGGGCATAATATTGGCCCCGGGCATTGATCAACACGGGTTCCAACCAGGGCGAGCCGCGCGGATGCCAGCCGGCGCCCTGTTTGGCAGCAGGTGGGCTCAAACAGCCGGCAAGAAAAAAGGTCTGCCGGCAGCCGGTGAAGGCTGATGGCAGACCTCTGAATTCGATCTGAAATAGGCTGGCCCGCTGGCGCCAGCCGCGGTTCGCTAGGCGACTGAGACGGTCACCGCTTGGCGGTGAATCTGGTAGCTGCCCGATTTCTCCAGCACCTTGTCAACGTACTGTTCCGGCAGGTCAACCAGGGTGCGGCTGTCCTGAATGCGGATGGCGCCGATGGTCGATCCGGGGATATCGGCATGGTAGGCGATGGTGCCCACCACGTCCCCAGGACGGACCCCGTCGGTCTTGCCGGCATTGATCTCCAGCCGGACCATACCTTGCTCGCGAGAACGGCGCCCATCCCGATTGGAGCGGTCGCTGCCGTTGGATTGGCTGCTGTTGTAGCCGCCGCGGCGTCCGCCGCCCCGTCGTTCGTAGCGGTCCCCACGTCCGCGCCCACCGCGTCCGCCTTCTCTCAGCGGCTGGATAGCCGGGATGGGGCGCTGCTTTTCTTCGGCGCGGGCCAGCTTCAGGGCTGAAGCGGCGATCTCAGTGATATCGTGTCCCTGCTCCATCAGTTGGGCCACCATTTCCCGTTCCTGATTGCAGCGTCCTCGCCGCAGCCAGACACTCATCTTCTCCATCAGCTGGTCTACCCGATATGATTGAATATCCTCAGCCGTGGGCAGCTCGAACTTCTCCATCTTTTGGCGGGAGTAATTCTCAATCCGGCGCAGCCGGTACTGCTCCTGCGGTGTGGCCAGGGTGATCGCTACCCCGTCGCGTCCGGCGCGTCCGGTCCGGCCGACGCGGTGCACATACACTTCCGGGTCCTGCGGCAGGTCGAAATTGAACACATGGGTGATGTCATCAATGTCCAGGCCGCGGGCGGCGACGTCTGTGGCCACCAACACCTTGATCTGCCCCCGGCGGAACCGGTTGAGGACCTGCTCGCGGGCATCCTGGCTCAAGTCGCCGTTCAGCGATTCCGCCTGGTAGCCCCGGATCGACAGCTCATTGGCCAGCTCGCCGGTACCGACGCGCGTGCGGGCGAAGATTAAGGCGGTATTGATATCTTCGACCTCGAACAGGCGGGTGAGGGCGTTCAGCTTGTCAGATTCGTTGACCAGATAGTAGCGCTGTTCAAGCGCATCCACGGTCATCTGTTTGTTCTGGATGGTGACCGCCTTGGGGTCCCGCAGGTAATCTTTTGCCAGCCGGCGGATTTGAGGCGGCAGGGTAGCGGAGAAGAGGGCGGTCTGCCGGTCTTCAGGGGTCGCTTTCAGGATGGACTCGATATCCTCGATGAAGCCCATGCTGAGCATTTCGTCAGCTTCATCCAGCACTACGGTGCTGACCTGGCTCAAATCCAGGGCGTTGCGCTGGATCAGGTCGAGCACACGGCCGGGAGTACCGGCAACCATGTCCACCCCTTTACGCAGCCGGTTGATCTGCCGGCCGTACGGCTGGCCGCCGTAGATCGACAGGATTTTGATGTCGCGCAGTTTGCCGTATTCATAGGCGGTGTGGGCGACCTGCATGGCCAATTCACGGGTAGGGGCCAGCACCAATGCTTGTACATGGCCGCTTCCGGGGGTGATTTTATGCAGGATGGGGAGGGAGAAAGCGGCAGTCTTGCCGGTGCCGGTCTGGGCCTGGCCCAAGACGTCGTGCCCTTCTAGCATCAGCGGGATAATCCCCGCTTGAATGGGGGTGGGCGTGGTGTAGCCGCGATCAGCTACGGCCTGCACCAGCTGCGGGTGCAGGTTAAGATCACTAAATTCAGTTGTCATGTTGCTCCTACTTGCGTCTTGATGAATCCACTGGGCGGAGTGCCCTTTCGGGCCATCTCCTCAAAGTGCCAACAGCGAACTCATCTCATTAGCATTACTGCGGTTTCACAAGTAGAGCCGTGCCGTTGCAACAAAAATGCCTTGTCAAAATGAACAAGGCATCTTGGAAAGTTCAAAACTATATTTTTCGAAATTCGGCGTCCATACGTGTAACGCCAGAGATAGTATAGCACAAACCCGGGTCAAGGGCTGTTTTCTCAGAAAGTCCACATACTGCGGCTGCCCTGTCCTATGATTTCAGCCCATGCAGCTGTGCCGGACTGCCCTGGGCCAGCATCCCCTCCAACGCCGTCCGGTTGGGCAGCGAGTTCTGAGCCCCCATCTTCTCCACCGCCAGACAGCCGGCGGCATTCCCCCAGGCGATCGCTTCAGAGATGGGCCTGCCCTCCGCCAGGGCGGCGGCGAAGCCGCCCACAAAGGCATCCCCGGCAGCGGTGGTGTCGATGACATTCTTGGGCGTGAAGGCTGGGAACAGGGTCAGCTGGCCCTTCTGAGCCAGCAGCGCTCCCTGTTCGCCCAGGGTCATGATCACGCTGCCCACGCCGGTCTGGACCAGATGCTCAGCCGCCTGTTCCAGCTCGCTCTGACTGTCGCAGGAATGGTTGGTCAGCAGCGCCGTCTCATTCTCGTTGGGGATAATCACATCCACCAGGGCCAGCAGCTCGGCGGTCAGCAGCTGGGCCGGGGCAGGGTTCAAGATCACCAGGGTGTCGTTCTCTTTGGCCAATTTGGCGGCGGCGCGTACCGTTTCCATGGGCACTTCCAGCTGCAGCAGCAGTACCGATGCTGATCGGATCAGGTCAACAGCAGCGGCAACATCTTCAGGGGAGAGCTTGCCGTTGGCCCCCGGGGCCACCACCGTGCTGCTTTGGCCGACCATGTCTACCGAGGTCAGCGCTACTCCGCTGGACGAAAGCTGGTCCCGGGTCACATGGCTGACGTCAACGCCGGCGATAATCAAGTTGTCGATCATCTTACCGGCGAACAGGTCGTTTCCCACCCGGCCGACCATCGACACGCTGCCGCCCAGGCGGGCAGCTGCCACCGCTTGATTGGCCCCTTTGCCGCCGGGAATGGTCCGCAGATCGCCGCCGATCACCGTTTCTCCCGGGTTTGGTATCCGCCGGACGCTGGACACCAGGTCCATATTGAGACTGCCAACAACAGTGATTTTCGCTGTCATGCGCCACACGCTCCATGATTGGTTTAAAGCTTGAACGGCTCCGCTGCTGCCCCTCATCAACGGGTAACTTGAGTGTAATAGAAGCAGTGGGCGGTGTCAATCCGCTGTGAATCGGATAATTCCTCCAATTACGATTACTGCCGCCGGCTAGAGTGCCGGAACGGCGTGTCAATTCCATTGACACTCGAGCGCAAGGAAGTATAATTTCTCTGCTGCTCAATATGTGAAACAGTGTTGCGCAATGTGCAACAGCTGTGACCTACGGGCAGCGTCAATTGGCGCTTCAAATCAGGAGGAAGCTGCCTCACCGCCGGAAGATTGATTGGGTTGGACCAAAATTCAGATTCACAACTTGATTGTCAGCCGAGCCTTGACGGCCCGGCTGCCGTTTCCGCGATATGGGTTGCTTGTTCCGTCATAAAGGGGAAGAAATCGTCATGAAACCACGCCGCAAGAGCCGCCGCAGCCAACGTCAAACTTTATCCCAGGTCTCGGCCTCGCTGCCCGATCTGCCGCACATCCGTCCCAAACTGACCATGCTGGAGCGGGAAGACCGCCTCCGTCTGCATCAGGCATCGCTCCACATTCTGCGGGAGATTGGCGTGCAAGTGCACAGCCCTAAAGCGCTGGAGATTCTGCGTAAAGGGGGGGCTGCCGTCTCCGGTGAGAATGTCAAGTTCTCGTCGTCTCTGGTAGAGTGGGCCCTGGCCTCAGCCCCCAGCAAGTTTAACCTGTACAAACGGGGGACCAGTGAAGTGGCCTTGAAGCTGGATGGCGAGGAAGTATATTTCGGCCCGGGGTCGGACACCTTCCGTTATCTGGATCCCCGCACCGGCACCCGCCACAACTTCTCCTTGGGCGACATCAGCGAATGCTACCGGCTGTGCGACGCCCTGCCGGAAATCGGCTTCATCATGTCCATCGGTGTCCCCCGGGACGTGCCTCAGGAGAACTACTACCGCCACCAATTCGCCGCCATGCTGCGCAACAGCACCAAACCGATCGTGATTGTCTGCGACAGCCGTGAAGATATGGAAGCCAACACCATGATGGCCGCCGCCGCCGCCGGCGGTTTGGACAAGCTGTCTGAGTACCCCACTATCTTGCTCTATTCGGAGCCTTCCACGCCGCTGCAGCACTCCTTCGAAGCGGCCGAAAAGCTGCTGTTCTGCGCCGAAAACCGCATCCCGGTGACCCATTCGCCGGCGCCGATGATGGGCGGCACCGCCCCCATCACCCTGGCAGGGGCTGTGGCCCTGGGCAACGCCGAAATGCTCAGCGGCCTGGTGATGCACCAGCTGTGCAACCCCGGCGCCCCCTTCCTCTACGGCCACGGCGTTCACCATCTTGACATGCAGACCATGGTCAGCGTCTACGGCGCCCCCGAGTACCAGTTGGCCCGGGTGATGGCGGCAGAGATGGGCCGTTTCTACAACATGCCGGTGTGGGGATACGCTGGTCACAGCGACAGCAAAGTGCTCGACGGACAGGCTGCCGTCGATGCCCAATTCTCGGTACAGACGGCGCTGATGGCCAAGACCAATCTGAACCACGATGTCGGTTATCTGGAGTCTGGCTTGACCAATTCCCCAGAGCTGATGGTGCTGACCAACGAGATCATCTCCCAGACCCGCCGCTTCACCGCCGGTGTCCGGCTGGATGACGAAGCATTGGCCTTAGACGTCATCGCCGACGTCGGCCCTGGCGGCGAATTCCTGAGCCACGAACACTCTCTGGCCCATTGGCGCGAATTGTGGCTGCCCCAAATCTTCGACCGGCAGCGGCTGGAAACCTGGGAACAGCAGGGTTCCAAGAGCGTCAACGACCGGCTGCGGGAAGTCACCATCGCTTTGATGGACGAGCATAAGGTCGAACCGCTGTCCGATTCGGTGGACAGCGAACTGGATCGGATTCTAGCCGGCGAGTAGTCGGACTATTCTCTGCGGACATCGCCAATAACGGTCCTGCCGGCGGTGCAGCTTCTCCCCAGAGGCTGAACCGCCGTCAAGAGCGCTCCGCAAGCGCTCACCTGTCGTGTCCCACTGCAGTGGGCCCCAGCCAGCCGAAACACCTCTCCAGCTGGCGCAGGAGCAGTATGAAACTATCATCCGAAGCTGAGATCAACCGATCCCAAGATGATCCGGAGATGATCGCCACCATCTGCGGTGTCTGCGACGGCGCTTGCGGCGTGGCCACCCATATGGACCAGGGCCAGCTCCAGCGGGTGACGCCGCTCTCCAGCCATCCTCAGGGGATCGTCTGTCCTCGGGGCCAGCAGGCCC
>JAHEEY010000146.1 GCA_024640485.1 Chloroflexota bacterium
CTGGGCATCATCTCGACCATGTGGACTTCCACGCCGTAGTTGGACCAGACATAGGCGAACTCAACGCCGATGGGCCCGGCACCGATGATCATGAAGCGGGCCGGCAGGGTATCGCTCAAGATCGCTTCTTTGTAGGTGATGATCTGCTTGCCGTCGACTTCGAGCCCGGGCAGCATGCGGGGGCGGGCCCCGGTGGCGATGATGATGCTGCCGGCGGTGAGATCCGTTTCGCTGCCGTCGTTCAGGGTGACATGGATGGTTTCGCGTCCGGTCAGCACGCCGGTGCCGTCGAAGACTTCGATGCCGTTCTTTTTCATCAAAAAGCCCAGCCCTTTGACCAGCCGGCTGGAAATCTGGCGGCTTCGTTTGAACGCCTGCCCGTAATCCAGCTGCAGATTATCGAAGCTGAAGCCAAACTCACGACCGCGCTTCTGAAGCAGATGGGCCACTTCAGCGTTTTTCAGTAATGATTTTGAGGGGATGCAGCCGATATTCAGGCAAACGCCACCCAAAGCCTCTTTTTCGATGATGGCGGTCTTCAATCCCAGCTGGGCGGCGCGTACCGCGGCTACGTATCCGCCAGGTCCTGCTCCTAGAATGACAACGTCAAATCGGTTACTCATAATATTCTCCATTAGCGCCAGATGGCTGAAATGTGTCACTTGTCGTGCGGCAGAAACAGATGAACGGCGATAGTTCCAGTCGGCCGCAGCAGTCACATAGTCTGGATGCGGAAACTGAGGCCCACGCTGCCTGACGTAGTAATGCGTGCCGACAGTCCGCTTCCCAATATGATCCTGCTTTCGCCGTTTATTATAACGCCGATGCCGTCCAAGGGCACAGTGCCGCGGTTGCATTAACACCTTGAGTCGGAACTCGTTATAATCTAGAGTATGGGATTTCCAAGTTGGACATTGTGGGGAATGGCGCTGACAGGCCTCGGCGCGCTGATCACCATCAGCCTGGCTTTTGCGGCGCTTTCACCGCGCTACATGAGTAGATCTGGCCTCGGCGTCACCCAAATCCACCCGCGTGTCCGGGGGTTGATCGGCTATACCCTGGCCCTGCTGTTGTTGGGTTTCGGCTTTTTCCTGGCAGGGGTACCCATTGGGGCTGAAGATTCTCAAGCTCCGGTCGCCACCACAGCTCAAGGGGATGTCGCCGCCCCGACTGACGATACCGCTGTTGAGCTGCCCTCAGCGACAGCGACAGAGGTCGACATTGCCTCGGCCACGCCTGCCGCGGAGTCGGCCTCCTCGTCCACCCGGACGACTGGCGCTTTCGCTGGCCCGCCGCCCGGTTTATCCTCGCCAACTCCAACCGTTGAGGGCGGGGCAGAAGCAGCCGAACCGGCAGTAGAGCCGGGTACGCCTACCGCCACCAGGGCGGCGGGCACGCCAACTGCCACCGCGACCAACACCGCGACGCCGCAGCCAACTGGGACAGCCACGCCGGCGGCAACTGCCACCGCTACGGCAACCCCAACTGTGTCGCCGACTCCGACCTTGACCCCAACGCCAATTGAAGGGGAAACTGCGGTGATCAATACCGGCAGCAGCACGCTTTGGATTCGCCGATCTCCTGGCGGGCAGTCACTGTCTCTGGCAAAGGGTGGGGATACGGTCATACTCCGTTCAGGTCATGCCAATCAAGGGGGCCAATTGTGGCGTGAAGTCATGACGGTCAAGGGAGAGATTGGCTGGGTACAGGAAGAATACCTTCTATATGAGGGTGGTTGATAGCGGAAAGCTGCGCAGTTAGGTGAAATGAGAAGAGCTTCGCATTTATGGCAATGCGAAGCTCTTTCTTTGTCTGCGAAAATGACGGACTGTCTGCTGTTACCCGCCGGGGATGACCAGGGTTTGGCCGGTGTAGATCACATAGGGCGAATCCATCTCATTGGCCTCTGCGATCAAAGGCCATGCCACGCCGTACTGCAGGGCAATCGAGAAAAGCGTTTCTCCCGGCTTGACTTCATGGGTGAATTGCGGCGTTGGTCCGGGAGTGTTGACAGGGATCTTCAATACCTGGCCCGCATACACCTGATTGGGGTTGACCAGGCCGTTGGCTTCCGCGATCTGGACCCAATTGGTACCGTATATTAACCCGATTCGGAACAAATTATCACCAGCGATGACTGTGTAGGTGGTCTCGGTCATCGGGGAGGGGGTTGGTTCCGCACCTGGCCCGGGATTAGCCAGCTCGTCATCACTGGGAATCGCCAATGTCATCCCGGCACTGATCTGGTCAGCATCATCAAGGCCGTTGAACTCCGCCAGGGTGACCCAGGAGAGGTTGTATTTCAGGCCGATGGTGTAGAGCGTTTCTCCGGCAGCGACTTCATGCTGGCTGGGCCGGCTTTCGGAGGGCTCGGCCGCTTCGGCTGTTTCCTCGGCTGTTTCTTCGGTGGGCTCCTCAGCGGAAGCGTCATCGGCCTTTGCGTCGTCAGCGCTATCACTCTCACCGCTCTCTTCAATTGGTGTCTCCGGCTCGCTGCTGGCCGCTTCGGCGCTCTCACTAGCTTCCGCTTCAGGGGAGGGTTCAAGGCGAGGGGTGCTTTCTTCGGCGGCTGCTTCCGGGATTGCTGTCGCTTCCGCGGCAACTTCTGGCGGCTGGCTGCTCTCTGTGCTGACGGCTTCGCTGACTTCAGATGTCGTGTCCACGGCGGCATCGCTACCGTCTTCAATCGGCCGTTCACAAGCTGCCAGCGTGAAGCTGAGCAGCACCAATAGGATCATTAGATGGAATATACGTTGCCGGGACATGAAAAAATACCTCCGCCAAGCTTTGCTTTACTACTGCTAAGATGAGGTTTGCCCGCTGCCTGAGGCTCCCTTAGGGGGGCAGAAGATAACCTTAGCTAAATATAGCATGAATGCCACATTACGTAAAGTACTTTGCCGCCCAAATCACGATGAATTTCGAGCCGCTGTCGGCTGATTCTAGAGCAGCTTAGCGGCCTGCCATTGGGATCTTCACCCCTCTTTCCCGGGCGACTTCCAGCGCCCTTTCGTAGCCGGCGTCAGCGTGCCGGGCGACACCCATGCCCGGGTCAACGGTCAGCACGCGCTGCAGCCTGGCGGCCGCCGCTTCGCTGCCGTCGGCGACAATCACCTGACCGGCATGTAAGCTGTAGCCGATGCCCACACCGCCGCCGTGATGGAAACTCACCCAGGTAGCGCCGGAGACCGCATTGATCATCGCGTTCAAAATCGGCCAGTCGCCAATGGCGTCGGAGCCGTCCCGCATCGCTTCGGTCTCTCTATTTGGGCTGGCTACCGAGCCAGCATCCAGATGGTCTCGCCCGATGACAATGGGCGCCTTCAGCTCGCCGCTGGCAACCATGCTGTTGAACTTGAGTCCCGCTTTGGCCCGTTCCCCGTATCCCAGCCAGCAGATGCGGGCCGGCAGTCCCTGGAAATGAACTTTCTCCTGGGCCATATTGATCCAACGATGCAGCGATTCATCTTCTGGGAACAGCTCCAATATCGCTCTGTCGGTGGCGTAAATATCTTCAGGGTCGCCGCTCAGTGCCACCCAGCGGAACGGCCCTTTGCCTTCACAGAAGAGCGGTCGGATGTACGCAGGCACAAATCCGGGGTAGCTGAACGCATCTTCCACCCCTTCATCAAATGCCCGTTGGCGCAGGTTGTTACCGTAGTCAAAGACGATGGCGCCCCGCTTGTGGAACTCCACCATGGCGGCACACTGCCGGGCCATTGACTTGGCTGACAGCCGGGCGAACTCATCGGGGTCTTTGGCCAGCAGGCGCTGTCCTTCCTCGAAGCTCAAATCATTAGGGAAGTAGGCCTGGAAGTCATGGGCAGATGTTTGATCGGTGATGATGTCAGGCATTAGGCCGCGGGACAACAACTCCGGGAATACGTCAGCGGCGTTGCCGATCAGCCCGATAGAGCGGGGCTCGCCGGCATCCACGTAATGCTTAACGCGTTTCAAGGCATCTTCAAGGTCTTCTGACACTTCGTCGATATAGCGGTGTTCCAGCCGGCGCCGGGCGCGCCATTCATCGACCTCAACGATGAGGCCGACGCCGCCGTTCATGGTGATGGCCAACGGCTGGGCGCCGCCCATCTCCCCCAGGCCGCCGGTGAGCACCCATTTCCCTTTCAGAGACGGCCAGCCAGCCTGTTTCGCGGCGGCGGCAAACGTCTCATAGGTGCCTTGCAAGATGCCCTGGGTGCCGATGTAGATCCAACTGCCGGCAGTCATCTGCCCGTACATGATCAGCCCTTCCGCCTCCCATTTATCGAAATTCTTCTGTGTGGCCCAATGCGGGACGATATTCGAGTTGGCGATGAGTACCCGCGGCGCGTCGACATGGGTGCGGAACACGGCCACCGGCTTGCCGCTCTGGATCATCAAGGTTTCATCATCTTCCAACTGCCGCAGAGATTCCAGGATAGCTTCCAGCGATTCCCAGTTGCGGGCTGCCCGCCCACGGCCGCCGTAGACGATCAGGTGATCAGGATCAAAGGCGACCTCCGGGTCCAGATTGTTCTGCAGCATCCGGTAGGCCGCTTCCTGCAGCCAACCTTTACAATTGAGTTTAGTGCCGACGGGAGCCTGAATCTTGCGGGTCATGGATTCCTTCTTTAGCCAGAGAAGTGTCGGGAAACGGCGGCGGTGCTCAATGGATGCTGCCGGTGGTGAAAGGAATTCCGGGCACATCCCTGGCTGTTGGTGTGAAAACGAGCCTGTATTTTTGCGACGACGACATTATAGACCGCTCAAGTTGGGTGTCAAGATGAGCCTATGATATAATTATGTTGAGCAAGGGGATGGGTTCCCTCACTTAGGGAAACTGTCCGACGAGAAGTACGCGACCTGCTCTCTTCTGCTCAATATCTTGACGGGATCTGATTATTGATGGCAGATCCAAAACATTGGCCCAAACCAGGATAGTTACATGAGCGGTGAAGTTGTTCTAGTCATTGATGACAGTCGTGAGATCGTTAAGCATCTCACTGAGCATCTCCTTCCAACCTTTGGCTACAAATCACTGCACGCTTTTGACGGCAAGAGCGGCATTGAGCTGATACGTGCTCACCGGCCTGATCTGGTGATGTTAGATTTTAACTTGCCTGAGATGACCGGCCTTGACGTACTCCGGCAGATGGTGCAGGAATCGTTGAAGGTGCCGGTCGTTTTGATGACCGGTTACGGCTCTGAGCTCAGTGCCATTGAATCGTTCCGTCTGGGTGCCGCTGACTACCTGATCAAACCGTTTACTGTGGATGAAATCGTGGAGACCATCGATAGAGCGCTGGTTGAAACGCGGTTACGCCACGACAAAGAACGGCTGGCTGAAGAGCTGCGCCGGGTAAAAGGGGAGATGAGCCGGCTCACCCATGAGATGAATACCCTCTCACGGATCGGCAAAGCGATTACCTCGCTGCTTAGCGTTGACAAAGTCCTAAAGCGGGTGCTGGAAACTGCCAATTACCTGACCGACAGCGAGGACAGCACCATTTGGATGCCGGACGAATCGGGCAGCTATCTCACCGCGTACGGCTCCAAAGTTGCCACGATTGATGAGACACCCAAGCTGCAGCTCTCAATGGATGGCTCGCAGGTGGGGCAGGTGATGCACACCGGCCGCCCCCTGCGCCTCTCAGATTTCACCGGGGAAGGGGTTAAGGTTGAGACCGGCTATTTCGCCCGGGCGGTTCTCTACGTGCCGCTCAAGCTGCGCGGTGTCACCATGGGCGTCTTGGGCGTCAGCAACCTGGCGGCGCTGCGCTCCTTCAGCAAAAGAGACGAATTTCTTCTGTCCTTCCTGGCTGATTACGCGGCCATCGCTTTGGAAAATGCGCGTGTTGTTCAGGCTGCCGATAGGGCATTGGCGGCCCGGCTTGAGGAATTGGACACCCTCATTCGTATCACCCGGACCATCACCTCCTCTCTGAATCTGGAGGAAGTGCTGCAGCTGACCATCCAACAGGTGTTTGACAGCTGGGCCATTGAAGCCTGTTCCCTGTGGTGGGTCGATGAAACCGGCAGAAACCTGAAAGTGCTGACCAATGTTGGAACCCCGGCAAAAGATATGGCGGCAGTCCAGGTGCCGATGGGAGAAGGATTTGTCGGCCATGTCGCTAAAACCGACAAGTGGATTTACACCAATGATGTCGCTTCTCATCCACTGCACTACCGGCAGGTAGATGAGGAAACCGGATTCAGCACCAGGGGGCTGCTCTGCGTGCCGCTGCGTTTTAGGGGAAAAGCGGTAGGGGCGATGCAGCTGCTCAACAAGCTAGATGGCGATTTCGATGATAGGGACGTGGAACGAGCGCGGGCCATCGCCAGCGCAGTGGCCATTGCTGTGACCAATGCCCTGTTGTTTGAAGAATCGGAGCTCAGCAAGCAGCATCTTGAGGCGACTCTGGAGCACAACAACAGCCCGCTGCTGATCGCCGATGCAGAAAGCAATCTGCTGCTGCTCAACCATGAGGCTCGCATGCTGCTGGGGCTGACCCCGGATGCCATTGGAAGCCCGATCGTTGAGGTCGTCCAGCCGTTAGAATTGGCTGAGATCATGCTGCAGCCGATAGAAGACGCGGTCCTGCCCCAGAAGGAGTTCTCGCTGCCTGACGGTTCTGTGTGGCACCCGCGTATCGCGCCAATTCCGGGCCATGGGCGCATCATGATCTTGCATGATATCCAGAGCCTGAAGGAACTGGAGAAGAGCAAAGATCACTTTGTTGCCGGAATCTCCCACGATATGCGCGCGCCGTTGAACACCATAAGTGGCTTTGTTTCCAGCTTGCGGGATCAGGGTCCCCTCAATAACGAACAAGGACAGTTTGTGGAGCGCATCTTGAGCGCAACCGAGCATATGATGAACCTGGTTGACGGTCTGCTGGAATTGGCCAAGGTAAATGTCAGCACAGAACTTCAGCACGCTGTCGTTGAGATCGGCTCGCTGGTGGGCGATGTGGTCCAGGATTTCCAGGGCCACGCGATCATGAGCAAGATTTCGCTTGAGTTCTTGGTTGACGGCGACGCCGGCGTGGTCAGCGGAGACCCCGTTCAGCTGCGTCGTGCCGTCAGTAATTTGCTGGACAATGCCATCAAATACTCCCCAGAAGATGCCCTGGTGGAAGTGTCCGTCACCAAGGGAGCCGGCACCGTATTGGTGCAGATAAAGGATCGGGGGACAGGCATTTCTGACGCAGACCGGCCACATATCTTCGAGAAGTTCTACCGCGGCGTCGGGACCGAAGAAGTGCAGGGGAGCGGCTTGGGTCTGGCCCTGGTCCGGTCGGTAGCAAAGGTCCACAAGGGTGAAGCGTGGGCAGAGAGCCGAGACGGAAACGGGACTGTATTCTGTCTTGAGCTGCCTCTGTTCCAGAAATAGTGTGGCGGCGACGAGTTCGTGTGCTGCCAGACAATCTTGATACCTTCCCGCGCGGAGCTGCTAATAGCCATTCGTAATCAACATCATGCATCAGCTTAATTCATTGCTACTGCCCATTCGTACACTACATGAACAGATCCGGGATGCCGTGGTCGCTGCCTGCGAACAGAGTTCGCTGGACGCGATGTCACTGATCGACCATGACGGCGAAGGGGATACTATCTACGCTGTCGATCGCATAAGTGAAGATCTGCTGGTTGACTTCTTCAGCAGGGAAATCGCTCCGATCACCCCCATTGTCTTGATCGCTGAAGGGCTTGCCGCTGGCAAGGTCGTGCTGCCCCTGGGAACCCCTGAGTCAGAGGCCGTCTGGCGTATCATCATTGACCCTATTGACGGCACCCGCGGCTTGATGTACCAGAAGCGCAGCGCCTGGATCTTGACCGGAGTGGCTCCCAACCTGGGCGATGCCACCAATCTCCAAGATATTGAATTGGCGGTGCAAACCGAAATTCCGCTGGTCAAACAGCACCTGTCTGATTCGCTGTGGGCGATCAAGGGGCATGGGGCGGAAGCCGAGCGTTTCAATCGGGTCAATGGCCGCCGATCACCGCTGCCGCTGCAGCCCTCCCGGGCGGCGACAATCGCCCACGGTTTCGCGATGCTTTCTCGTTTCTTTCCCGGCGCTAGAGATGTGATCGCGGCCATTGATGAAGAGATTGTTTTGAAAGCATTGGGACCGGTACAGCCAGGAAAAGCACACTGCTTTGAGGACCAGTATATCTGCACCGGTGGTCAGTTTTACGAGCTGATGGCCGGGCACGACCGTTTCGTCGGTGATATTCGCCCGCTGATGGATGGGCTGTTGAGCCGTAAGGGGATGGCCCTGGGGATCTGCTGCCACCCGTATGATGTGTGCACCGAGCTGATCGCTCGCGAAATGGGGATTATCGTGACAGACCCGGCAGGCAGGCCACTTCGATCCGTACTCAATGTTGATGAAGACGTCGCCTGGGTGGGCTACGCAAACGAAGCGATCCGGCAGCAGATAGCACCGCTGCTCCACGATTCCTTGACCGGGCGCGGGATGTTGTCATAATTATGTAGGGTTGTTCTTTTATGATATGATTGTCGTGGTGAAGCAGCAGTATTTCACCTTCGCGTGTAGTCTGATTGACTCTGGAAATGACCATTAGCGTTATCCAAGGACAGAAGATTGGTTATTTTCTTCGTGCCAAGGAATGAGAATCATGGCCAAAGATGCCACGGATGCCATTAGAGCCGGCAAGTCTTCGACTGATGAGGTTGCAGGAAGCCCCGAGTTCGTTTATCGTCCGGTTCCCAGCAGTAAAGCGTTTCAAGAAACCCACAACCGGCTGGTGTGGCGAGTGCGTTTTGAATTGGTTTCTGATCCAAAACAGCAGTTTGGTTTGGATATAAATGGTGAGATCGTTTTCGGGCGGAACGGCAACGAAGATAATTTCATAGATTTGTCGGCTTTTGATGCCGGCAAGTTGGGCGTCTCGCGCCAGCATCTTACGCTTCGCCCCACGCCAACCCATTTGTTTGCCATAGACATGGGCAGCACCAACGGCACCTTCCGGAACGGCCGTTCCATCGGCTTTAATTCTCCCTCCCGCTTGCTGAACGGCGACACCCTCTCCTTGGGCAAATTGGCATTCGCCATCCGTATCATCGAAAGGCCTTCATTTCAAACTACGCTGCTGGGCACTCGCCCCTCGCCTAATCTGGCTGACGCCTTATCCCAGATCGCCAAAGCGGTTACTTCTCAGCTGGAGCTGGACGAAGTCCTCAATCAGGTCACTGAGTCCGCTATGCTGCTGACTTCTGCCGGCGAAACCAGCATCTGGTTGGTAGATGAGACCAGCGGCGAATTGTTCCTCAAAGCCCAGCGGGGCATTGAGGACGAGCAGATCCAGCAGATGCGCCTGCCCATTCGAGATGACAACCTGGTCGGTCAGGTTATCAAGAGCGGACAGCCCACCTATGCCCATCGCCAGCCTGGTGAAGGGCAGATCAAGGTGAAGACCCATTACCTGGTCGAAGCGCTGATCTATGTCCCCATTACTTTGGGTGGGGTGACCATGGGCGTGCTCTCGGCGGTGCATCGCCAGGGAGGCAAGCAGTTTGACAAGCGGGATGAGCGGCTGTTGGTTGCTATCGCTGACTTCGCTGCCATCGCTGTTCAAAATGCCAGATTGTACGAAGCGACTGACGAGGCGCTGCAGCACCGGGTTAAGGAGCTGTCCGCCCTGAATGAGGTGTCCCGCGCAGTAAACTCCACGCTGGACCTGAACCAGGTATACGATGTTCTGGTGGAACAGGTCAACCGGCATTGGCCAGTTGAGTCAGTCTATCTGTATCTGATGAACGTGCAAGGGACTGCTCTCAATCT
>JAHEEY010000594.1 GCA_024640485.1 Chloroflexota bacterium
GAAAGGACCGGCATCTGAAACAAACGGCGGCCCAAAGGGCGCAGCTGCCAAAACCAGTTCGGTCGGGATTGAGTATTAAGGGTTAATTCTGCAAGCATGCCAGCAACAATATCGCTTTTGCAGCTGACAGCCAACTAGGTCTCGATAACTCTCAGTCTCAATTTAACTTGCCCAGGCCGTTGCTGGCGCCATGATTGCCGTCATGGTTTTTCGGTTCACGCGATAATTGAGCGCGGATGCCGCTGAAAAATTCCGGGAGTATTTGTCGGGGAAAACGGGGCCAGGTGACCACCAGAAGGGTGACAATCCAGAAAAGCGCGAAGTATCCTACTTCAGGGGCGGCTTGTACCAGCACCCAGATGAATCGGCCGTAAATAGGTGCCTGCAGCAGCATCCCCAACGGCCGGCTGAAGCCCCATCTGGCGAATATAGCCGCCCAGATCAGCAGATACGACACCGCCGCAATCGGCGTGACCAGATTGGCGGTGACCAGATAGATGAAAAGGCCTGCCGACACCATCATATCAACCTGCAGGTCGTGGTCGCCCAGCCAGGAATGGTACTGTCGGCTGCTGTTCCGGGCCAGCGGCCCATCCAAACCGTCAGTGATCCAGGCTACCAGCTGCAGCCAGCCAGCCAGATAGAGGCCGTCAATGCCCTGGGTAATGCCCAGCAGACCCAGAGCCAGGGCGATCATGCCCCGAACAGCCGTCAAAGCATCAGCGACCTGCTTGCTTACCATCATAATTACAGTATAGCAGAGAAACGTATGCAGATTTGTTAGAGCCGGACGGAACTCCCCGGCGAGACGATTGCTGCCGGCGAACCGCGGCAGCCAATTCTTCTAGGGCTAGCTGAATTCCCGCTGTCGGAGTGTCGCCCAACCCTCAGGTCCTGGATGGGATACAGCCGGCAAGTGGTCAGGGTGAACTTCAATCCGCAATCGTAAACGTCATGCACAGTGGTGTCAGTGATAGGGGGAAGTCGTCTGAAGTGCCAAAAAAGCACTTGACAACTCAGTCGAATATTATAAACTGAATAGCAGGTTGTAATTACAGGATTACAGGATTGCAGAGCCTAACGGGGGTGACATGCAGTTCGTCAGCCGAATTGATCGAAGCAGCTACATTCCTTATTACGTACAAGTGCACGATGCCATCAAAGAGTGGGTGGTGCACACCGACTCTCTGCCTGGTGATAGGCTGCCCAGTGAACCGGAGCTGTGCCGGCGGTTTGATGTCAGCCGGACGGTCATCCGCCAGGCGCTCCGCGGTTTGGAACATGAAGGTCTAATCATTCGCCGCAAAGGGAGAGGCACCTTCATTGCTGAGCCAAAAATCGGCGAAAGCCTCTTTCAAGAATTAACCGGTTTCCATCAGGATATGAGCAGCAAGGGGCACTCGCTGATGTCCAAGGTGTTGAAGCAGGCAGTCATACCTGCCAGCGCCAAGGTGGCCTCCTTTCTGCAGCTGAACCCGGGCACGCCGGTGATCCAGGTTGATCGCGTCCGATATGTCGATGACGAACCCATCGTGGTAGTAACCACGTATCTGCCTTTCTCACTATGTCCCGAAGTAGTGGAAACAGATTTGACGCATCAATCGCTATATATGTTTCTTGAGGAGACCTACGGGCTGGTGATTGCCCGCGGCCGGCGAGTACTGGAAGCCGTTTTGGCAACAGAATATGATGCCGGGCTGCTTGGTGTCTCGGAAGCGGCGCCGTTGATCTCGTTGGAGAGCGTCAGCTATCTGGAAGATGGTACGCCCATCGAATATTATCACGCGCTCCATCGGGGCGATCGCTCAATGTTTGAAGTTGAACTGATTAGGAAACGAGAATGACCTGCTGGCATCCTCATGTCAGCCCTCTGGGAGTTTGATTGGTTTTGGTCTAGGTTCAGTTAACCTTTTAAGGAGAGTTCACATGGCGATGAAAGTAGGAATTGACAGCTATTGTTTCCATCGATACTTCGGTGAGGTGTACCCTCATCAAACGCCACCCCCCGACGGCGGCAAGATGTCAATGGAAGATTTTCTGGCGTTTGCCAAGAAACTTGGTGTGGATGGCGTCTCCTTGGAGTCATGTTTCTTCCCCAGTTTTGAAAAGGCGTGGTTTGTGGACCTCAAAGCCAAGCTAGATGAGTACGGCTTTGATCGTGTGTATGCCTGGGGACATCCGGACGGGCTGGAAGCGGGCAAGAACCGGGAAGCTTTTGACGACATGATTTCCCAGATTCCCAACGCCAAGTTGATCGGCGCGGACGTTATGCGGGTGGTCGCCAGCAGCCTGATGTTCCGCTTCGAGCCGCATGGACCGCAGCTGGACATCCTGGTGGAATGGTTCAAAGAAGCGGTCAAGGTTGCTGAAGAATACGATGTTAAGCTGGCAGTCGAAAATCACATCGATTACACCGCCGATGAATGTCTGGAGCTGCTGCAGCGCGTGGATTCACCTTATCTTGGCCTGAATCTGGACACGGGCAACTTCTTGAGGTTGTTGGACGATCCGGTCGAAGGGGCCAGGAAACTGGCCGATCGGGTCTACGCGACCCACATCAAGGACCTCAAACCAGTCAAGGGGTTGAATGCCACTGAGTGGTACTTCTTCTCCTCAACCCCAGTTGGTGAAGGGCTGGTGGACAATCAGAAATTAGCCCAAATCCTGTCTGATGCCGATTACAAAGGGTTCCTGGCGGTGGAAACGGATTCCCTGCACCCCGATTATGAGAACCGAGAGCATTGGGCCGTTGAGCAAAGTGTGAAGCAGCTGAAGAAAATCGCTGCTTCGGTTGTCTGAATTCGAAATCAGGCGATGGTTCTGACGGCGACCT
>JAHEEY010000595.1 GCA_024640485.1 Chloroflexota bacterium
TTGTGATCGAGCGGGAAGCGCCGGGCATCGCCGAAGCGATGCGTGCCGAAAGCCTCAAGATTACGCCCCATGCCATGCTATCCCGTGCTGTCGCCGGTATACGCGGACACACCCTCATCGTGAATCTTCCAGGAAGCCCAAAAGCGGTCAAAGAGAATCTTGAAGTACTGCTCCCAGTGCTTCCACATGCCCTGGAGTTACTGGCTGAGGTCCCCAAACACGAAGAACGACACCAGCTGCTCTGAACCGTTTCCGAGCGAGGTTGACACTGGGAAGCTGGCCATTTCTGCCGGCATCGGCGCCGAGCGTACTGGTTGGAATCTAAGCGGGCTGCCTGGCTCTCCTTCCTGGACCAAAGCTTGCATGACGTTCGGCTGGCAAAGATATCTCTCATCGCCTGCAGTTCAACTTCACCATTGACTGCCAGCGGTCCAGACAAGCCAAGCCCATGACGTCAATCCATAGTTGCGGGCGAAGCTATCATAGCAATCAGGAGACATAGATGAAGACCATTGGCTTGATCGGCGGCATGAGCTGGGAATCTTCCCTTGAATACTACCGGATTATCAACGAAGGCGTCAAGAAACGGCTTGGGGGTCTTCACTCTGCGAAATGCTTGATGTACTCTTTTGATTTCGAAGAGATCGAAGCGCTACAGCAGGAGGGACGCTGGGATGAAGCAACTGCCATGATGATTGGAGCTGCATCGACGCTGGCGTCGGCTGGCGCCGACTTCTTGGTGATCTGCACCAACACCATGCATCGGATGGCTGAAGACGTTCAATTAGCTGTCGATATCCCGTTGCTTCACATCGCCGATGCGACCGCCGCCGCCATCCAAAGTCAAGGAATTGGCAAAGTCGGGCTGCTGGGCACGCGATTCACCATGGAAGAGGCTTTCTACAAAGACAGGCTGGTTGATCTATTCGGCATAGAGGTGATGATTCCCCAGATAAGCCAAAGGCAGCTGGTACATGATGTAATTTACGATGAGCTCTGCCTGGGCAATCTGCGTGAGGAGTCCCGCTCAAGCTATCGCAGCATTATTGGCGATCTTGTAAAGAATGGCGCTGAAGGGATTATCCTGGGCTGCACAGAAATCGGCTTGCTGATCAAACCTGGCGACAGCCCCGCCCCCATATTTGATACAACGCTGATCCATGCACAGGCGGCGGTAGATCTAGCGTTGAGTTGAACCAAGTCGCGCGGGCTTGGTTTGGCAGGATTTATCGTGATCCGTTTACTGTCGTATTGCCTTGCCTTGGTGGCTCGACTGGACCCCGATGCCTCCCTGGAAGTGCCAGCGCCAAGCGGATTCGCTCGCTTCTTGAAACCGTTCTGGATAACAGTCGATGTGAGCGGGATTGTCGGGTTAATCCTATTTGCCAGAATACTTGGATGGCTTGGTAGAAAGCGGGGCAGCAGTAGCGATTGATTCCAACCCCTATTCTTTATCCAGCAGGTCAACTAGAAATCGAACAACGCGACAAATAGCCTGGAAACCGACTATCGCAAATCTAACAAGACTTCGCAGACTTTTCAGTTGCAGTTGCGTCTTGCGCCACAGCCAATTGTCTATGACCGCTTGGAAGAGGCAGTCCCCTTTTCCACAGCCTCGTAACGCATTATAATCTATCATCACATGTGCTTTTCTTGTGAGAAGAAGGATGGCGAATGACCGAAAGCGGCCGATTTGATTCACCAGTTGTAATCTTGCTCATTGAGGACAACCCGTCACATGCGGAGTTGATCATGCGCAGCCTGGGAGATCATCGAACACAGAACCAGATCTATCATGTTTCTGATGGCGAAGTAGCGCTTGACTACCTGTTTCGACGCAACGACTTCGCAGACCCCGCCAATAGCCCCACGCCGCAAGTGATTCTTTTGGACCTGCGGTTGCCAAAGGTCGATGGTCTAGAGGTTTTGAGACGGGTTAAGCAATCCGCAGATCTGTCAGCGATTCCGGTGGTCATACTTACCACCTCCGAAGCCGAGCGCGATGTCACGATGGCCTATGAGCTGCACGCCAACAGCTACCTCGTTAAGCCTGTCGTTTTCTCCAAGTTCATCCAATTAATGGATCAGCTGGGATTCTATTGGCTGAACTGGAATCATACGCAACGGATATAGACCAACATTTGCTCTTCCGTTGAGGAATTGCTTTTTCGAAGAAAATCACTTGGAACTGCCTCTGGTCTTGTTTCAATCGGGCAGCCAAGTGTGACTGAGGCGTTCTGCCAACATACTAGACTTCGACTTGCTGTAACCAGCACCGGCAGCCCACTAGCTGAAAGGTAACGTCACATGACGGATGCTACAATCCACATATTATTGGTTGAAGACGAGTCGCACCACGCTGAACTGATCCGAAGGTCATTCAATGACCGGAGAAGTCATGTCAAGTTGGACATTGCAGTCGATCTTCAAAGCGCCAGGCTAAGTATTGCCAGCGCGATCCCAGACTTGGTTATTGCTGATTTGCGGCTACCGGATGGAGACGGTACCGAGCTGATCCCTCCGGCAGGGCAGGACAGTGTCTATCCTGTCGTCATCATGACCAGCCAAGGCCATGAAGAAGTAGCGGTCCAGGCGATGAAAGCCGGCGCCCTAGATTATGTGGTCAAGTCCGAAACGACATTAAAGGATCTGCCGCGGATCGCCGATCGTTCGCTGCGCGAATGGACCCACATTGTTGCCCGCAAGGCTGCGGAAGAGCAGCTCAGGAAGTTATCCCGTGCCGTTGAGCAAAGCCCGGTGGCGGTACTCATCAGCAATACAGCCGGAAACATCGAATACGTCAATCCCAAGTTTACTGAGATAACCG
>JAHEEY010000147.1 GCA_024640485.1 Chloroflexota bacterium
TTCGTGTTCATCGCTTTGGCTGCGAAACAGATCGGTCAGATGTTCAACCGGGTCAAGATGCCGTTGATCAGCGGCTTCCTGGTTGCCGGTATTGTCGCTGGCCCGTTCGTACTGGATCTGATTCCTGCACAAGCCATTCCGAAGCTGCTTTTCATAGACGAAATTTCACTATCCTTCATCGCTTTCGCTGCCGGCAGCGAGCTGTATATGAAAGAGCTAAAGGGGAGGTTGAAGAGCATCTCCTGGGTCACCTTAGGCCTGGTGGTCTCCACATTGAGCTTGGGAACGGTCGCCATCTATCTGCTGGCGGGATTCATCCCCTTCATGAAAGAGATGTCACCGATCAGCCAGATGGCTGTCTCCCTGCTGGCGGCCACTATTTTGGTTGCCCGCTCCCCCTCCTCGGCTATCGCCATTATCAATGAACTGCGCGCAAAGGGCCCCTTTACCAAAACCGTGATGGGCGTCATCATTATCACCGACGTAGTCGTGATCATGTTGTTTGGGTTCAGCTCTTCTGTCGCCGACGCCCTCCTAACTAATCTGAATTTCAGTTTTGGGTTCATCTTCCTGCTTCTGCTGGAATTGGTCCTCTCCCTGCTCCTGGGATATGGTTTAGGCAGGCTGATGGATCTGATTTTGGCAATTCGCATAAACGCGGTGGTGAAGTCTGGCTTGATTCTTGCTACTGGATACAGTGTCTTTCTCTTTTCGGCGGCATTCCGCGTCTATACGCACGAGCACCTGCCGTTCGAAATCCTGATTGAGCCGCTGCTGGTCTGTATGATCGGCAGCTTCGTGGTCACCAATTTCAGCAGCCATCGGGATGAACTAATGTCGATATTTCATCTCGCCGCCCCCCCCATTTATGTGGCCTTCTTCACTCTGACCGGGGCATCATTGGCCATCGACATTCTGCTTCAGACCTGGGCCATCGGGCTGGCGATCTTTTTGGTTCGCCTGCTGGCCATCTTCGTAGGCGCTTATTCTGGCGGGGTCCTTGCCAAAGATCCGGCGCTGTACAACCGGCTGAGCTGGATGACCTACGTGACCCAGGCAGGTGTAGGCTTGGGATTGGCCAAAGAGGTGGCTTTCGAATTTCCGGATTGGGGGGTGCCCTTTGCCACGGTCATGATAGCGGTGATTGTCTTGAATCAGCTGATCGGACCGCCATTATTCAAGATGGCCATCAATCGCGCTGGTGAATCCCATACCCGCGCTCAACCCACACCGTTCGACGGGGTCAGGGATGCCATCATCTTCGGCTTGAGGCCTGATTCAGTGAAGCTAGCCAGACAGCTGGAGCGGCACAACTGGCAGGTCAAGCTAATCTGCGTTAACCAATCGAAAATCGATGGTCTGATCACGCCAGATCTTCAGATTGAATATATCGACGAGTTCTCACCCGAAACCCTCAAGCAGTTGGATGCCAGCCGAGCTGATGCCATGGTCTCTTTCCTTGATGACGAAAGCAGCTACCAGCTCTGTGAATCGTTCTACGAACATTTCGGCATTCAGACAATGGCCGTGCTTCTGAGAGATAGAGCCAATTACGAGCGGTTCCACCAACTAGGGGTGCTCATCGTCGAACCTCAAACCGCTGCCCTTTCGCTGCTTGAGCATTTCGTGCGCTCGCCGGCGGGCACCTCACTCTTGTTGGGCATGGACGAGTCCCAGGAGGTGATCGACGTGGAAGTCAACGATCCGGCGCTGCACGACACCGCCCTTCGTGACCTGCGTCTGCCCCTGGATGTACTAGTCCTGGCGATTCATCGGGGCGGGCATACCCTTGTAGCCCGGGGGTATACGACACTGCATCTTGGCGACCGGGTCACCATGGTCGGGCCTGAAGAACAGCTAGAAGAGGTCTCACTGCGTTTCGAAGTTTAGTGGGGAAGCTGAAAAGAGAATTCCATCGTTGATCGGCATGTTTCGTTAAATGTAAAAGCAAAGAAAAAGCGGCGTTGGCACGCCGCTCCTAATCTTCACTTATTGGATGCCGTCAAAACAGGCAGCCTCAGCCAATATACACACAACAAAAGAGGCCAGAAACCATTAACTCTCAAACAAATGGAGGTTGCTTGGAAATAGTCTGACTGGCAAGACGACTGGCAGCTAGTGAGCCGCAGGCTTCGTCCGAAGCTGGCGCCATCGCTCCATCGCTCCAGTACGTAGCAAAGCTGGATCAAAATCAGCCAACACTTCCCATCCCTCAACACCGGCCAGTTCCTGATCTTCTTCGGTCAAAACAACCTCAAAAGTGCGGCCATCAGTGTGCATCTCTAGTGTCAACAGATCCTTGTTGTCATCGATAACGTCCTTGATGCAGTGCCGATCATACCCTTCAGGATATCGAATAAAAGCGGCCGAGCAACGCTGGCAATAGGACAGTTCAGAATCACACAAATCACGATCTAAGATGACTTTCATCAGCAACCTCCATGAGCAAAACGATTATTCATATGACCGGTAAAACGGCAGCGACCAGGGCAAAAAAGCGGATATCCCTTCGGTGCCAGCCAATCGACGCGCTTCGTCATCCAGTACAATTACGGCCTCTTGGCCATCAGATTTTACAACCAAGGTGAGTTCCGGCAGGCCATCATCTTCGATAGCTGTAATGCAGGGGCGATCTTCCCCCAGCGGATGCTGGATCAACCGGGCCATGCGGCGCTCGCACGTCGGCAGACTATCGTCGCACATACTGCGATCAAGAAATATTTTCATCGCCACGCCCCGATTCACGGATGCAAAATTCATCAATCGTACTGTTCATATAGGTTATATTCTCTAGCATAAACAGGTATGAAACCACATCCACAGGTAGGGTTCCGCTTCCTATCCTTACGGGTAGGTTCCTCGAGTAAGCGGTGGGCGTGATGGCGGAAGGGCGATGGAAACGGATGGGAAGGAAGCGGCGTTATTCCTGCGGCGGCAGCTTGATAAGTCCGCTGCTGAGGGCAAAGGCGACCACTTCCGCGCGGTTGCGGACGTGCAGCTTGGCCAGGATGTTCTTCATATGGAATTTGACGGTGTTTTCGCTGACGTTCAGCTGCTCGGCGATCTCAGCATTGGTGCCGCCGCGAGCCACCAGCTCCAGCACCTCGCGCTCTCTGGGCGTCAGGTCGTCAGGGCCGGGTGCGGCGGCGCTTTCGGGCCGGGCAAACTCCCGCAAGATCTTACCTGCCAGGTCGGGGGTCAGCCCTGCCTCACCCCGCATTACCGCCTCCAACAAGGAGAAGAATTGGTCAGAGTCCAAACTCTTAGGAAGATAGCCGGCAGCACCGCTCTTGATCGCTTCAAAAAGATCGTTGTCTTCCTCGGAGACTGTCAGGATAACGATACGGATATCGGGCTGGCTGGCTTTGATCAATCGGGTGGCGGCCATGCCGTTAAGACCCGGCATACGGATATCCATCAAGATCATATCCGGATGCAGCTCCTCAGCCATCTGCACCGCTTCAGCCCCATTTCCCGCCTGACCGACAACAACATAATCCCGCACGGACAGCAGGCTGGCAATTCCATCTCTAAAGAGGGGGTGATCATCGGCTAAGACAACGCGAACACTCACAATAACTGCTCCTGGTCCTGGCTGTTCAAAGGCACCCGGACGATAATTGAGGTCCCCCGGCCAACGGCTGATTCAATACGAAATTTTCCACCCACCGCTTGTACGCGTTCCCGCATCGTTCGCAATCCATAGCGAGCATAATCCGGACGAAGCAGACTGGAGAGATTAAACCCGCGTCCGTCATCGGTCACCCGGATTACCGCTTGACCAAGCTCCACGCTCAGATCGATGCTCACTTGAGAGGCCGCCGCGTGTTTGCGCACATTGGTCAGCGCTTCTTGCACGACCCTGAGCAGCTGTACCTGATCAGCCGCCAACAGCAGGCTGTCATTCCAATCTGGGGCGACCTTTAGGACTGCGGCGATCTCATTGCGACGCACGAACTGGGCGACGTACTCGTCCAGCATCTCAGCCAACGGCCGTTGTCCAACATTGTCCATCCGCAGACCGACGATAACTTCACGCGCATCGGTATACGCCTCTCTGGCAGCGGCAACCAGTTCATCAATGTGCCGCTCAGCGATATGGGGTTCGCCAGATTTAAGGTACTCACCGACCGCCTGTGCCTTCGTGTTGACATAACCAAGCACTTGGGCTAGGCCATCATGCATTTCCCGGCCGATCCTATCCCGCTCTTCCAAAACAGCCAGCAGCCGTGCCCGGCCCCTTTCCCTGATCAGGGTGCGCCTCATGCCTTCAAAGGCGTTGGCCAGCCGACTGAGCTCTCCCGAAGCTTCCACGGAGACCGGTGACGACAGGTCGCCGCTGGCGATCCGATCGGCAGCCTCAGCCAGCTGCGCCAGGGGCACACTGATAGAGCGGGCAAAGGTGAATGCCAGCGCCAGGGCGATCCCCACCGCCAGCAGAGCACTGGTGCTGAGGCCAATATAGGCGCTGCGCTCAGCGGCAGCATGGATGTTGTTGGCCGATTCGATATCTTCTTCAGCGGCGGCTAGTACTTGATCCAACCGATAGGCACTCTCCACCGCTATCGCCTCGAGTTGAACCAGATAAGACTGCCCTTCTGCGGTGGATTCCGTATCGAAGATTGACGCTCCGATCTGGGCCATTCGTTCGACATCCACGCCAACCTGAGCGATTAACGTATCGGCGGAATTCACATGCGTGGACGTGTGTTGGTGAGTTTGGTGGGCGGCAGCATATTTATCGAGACAGAGGCGGACCGCCGCCGCAGTCTCGCGAAACCGCTGGGATGCCCAGGGATCGCCCATGAATAGAAAATCTTTCGGCGGATCCAGCAGCCGGCTGACGTCGACGCGAATCTCCTGTACCTGGCGGATCATCTCCGCGTCGGCAACCAACACATCAGCCGCGCGAGCCGCCCGCTGAAATCCTACCAGCCCGATCAAGCCGGATACAAATACCAGCAGGGCAACGGTCAAGAATGCAACCGTCAGCCGGGGGCCAATATTGATCTCTTGATTAAATCGATGCATCGATTATTTCGCAGCTGGGAGCGTAAACCAAAAGCTGCTGCCGGCGCCCGGTTTGCTGTCCACACCAACCTGGCCATGACATTTATCAGCAATTCGCTGCACGATAGATAGGCCTAAACCGTGTCCCTGGGCGCTGACCTGGCTCAGCTGGCTGAACGGAGTGAAGATCGCTTCATGATCCTGCTTGGCAACACCTTTACCGTTGTCTTTAACCCAAAATCGGATCATGCCGTCCGGCTGCTCGGTGGCCCCCAATTCAACCCGCGGCGGCGTCCCACCGTATTTCAAAGCATTGCTGATGTAGTTCGCCCAGACCTCCTGAATCCAAGGGCCGTACCCTACTGCCACCGGCCAGGTAAATGGGAGCACGAGGTTTGCCCGGTACTGCTTGAGCATGAAAGAGAGCCGCTTCTGCACTTCTTCCACAATGGCAAACATATTTAGTGGTCCCATTTCCACATCGAATTTGCGCACGCTGGCCAGCAGAATTAGCTCGCTGATAATGGAATTGATCCGATGTCCGGTGCTGACGATCTGGTTCACCGCTTCCGACATTACCCCCTGGGCAGACGGATCGCCATACTGCTTCAGCATCTCCGCATAACCCAAAACCAGCGCAACGGGTGTCTTCAGATCATGGGCCACTGTGTGGGCGAAAGCATCCAGCTCCACATTTTGTGCTTTCAGCTCCTCCGCATACTCAGCCAGCTGAGCTTCCGCTTCTTTCGCCTTGGTCACATCGACGATGAAACAGATAGACCAGGTCTCTCCGTTTACCTGAATCGAATTCAAGCTGATCTCAACCGGGAATTCACGCCCGCTCTTGGCTCGGCCAACCAGATCCATGCCGATGCCCATGGAGCGGAAGTACGGGTTTCTTAGATAATCAGCCCGATGGCTGGTGTGCACTTCTTCCAGCCGCCGCGGCAGCAAGATCTCAACTTGCTGTCCAATGAGCTCGTCTCGCTGGTAGTCGAAGAGCCGTTCGACCTCAGCGTTCACAAGATTGATCTTCCCCTCTTCGCCCACAATCATGATGCCCATAGGAGCGGATTCTAGGAATGTGCGGAACTTACGTTCACTGGCGCGTACCGGGGAGATGTTTCGAATCACACTGAGCATCCCCAGCACTTTCCCATCGGCATCATGGACCAACGACCAGGTTGTCTCGCCGGTAAATATGGCGCCGTTTTTATGCCGGTAGTTGGCGTCAAACGATTCACAGCTCGCTTGTTCTTGCCCCTTATCAAGGTGTTCCAGCCACTCCTCAGGCAGCTCACCGTCCAGCCCAAAGGCAGCCAGGTCCTTACCCAGGACATCTTTGGGCCGATAGCCAAATAATCTGGAAAACGCAGGATTCACGACCGTGATGGTACGGCAGGTATCCGCAAACAAAACCGCATCAGGTATCGCCGCAAAAATCGCGTCGAACGCTTCACTGTTCGCAGTCAATCCCCTCTCTCCTGTTTCAGTGCCCTTATCCATGAAATCATCAGCAGGCCGCCTCAGACCCACTCTTGGGAGGCATCATCTTCCTCTTCCGGAAACGATCCATCCAGATTCAGCCAGGCTAATTCCAGCGCTATCGCGTGAAACGCTTTATCTCGCAACCGGCTCTGCCACAGCTCTTTTTCCCGCTGTCGGGGGTCATCGCTGCTGTCAACACCACGAATATTGTCTGATAGCGTATCGCCAAAAATATTACCGCCAATACTGTCGGACGCGGCATCAGCCAATCTGCCTTTCAAATCCCGCTTGAGTTTGTCCTTCGCCTGCTCAGCTATTTCCTCAATTGAGTCACGCATCTGCTGCCGGTTTTTCCGGCTGAAGCTTTCGATCAGCTGCTGCCGCGCGCGGCTGTCCAGCCGCTGCATCACTTCATCGCCGCTGATCCAGGTGTCAAACTTCTCGCCGTTAGGATGGGCATAGCGCACCTGTATCTGATCACTGAAATCGTGACGCATCTTGGCTCCGGCAGCAAACTTTTCAAAAGTAGTCATTGTTTACTATCCATCAAGAGAATCAGTGGGTTCTGCTGTCAATGGCGTTATCTGGTAGGCTGTCGAGCCCCCAGTCAGACGGCACCGATTGTCAGCCACCCAATGACATGACCATGCCGGCAGCCGTTTCATTGAAGGAAACAGAAAGACAGACAACTGCGGCTGTCGGCTGAATGAATTTGACTGTTCACTCATCTTCCTGATTATAACGTAAATCTTCAAACGAAAATAATGACACCGACTGTGCCCCCATCCCTCAGACCCCTTGGGATTCAAAGCAAGCGCGATTGCCGTAAGAGGAGCGGGTCGCTATAATCCCTCCCCCATGACACAATCAACACAATCCCCTAACATGCGTGCGGTCTGGATTGAAGCGATGCGACCACGAACATTGCCGCTGGCCACTGCCAGTATCGTGATGGGCAGCTTCCTCACCGCGGCAGATGATACCCTGGATTGGCCGGTGGCCTTGCTGAGCCTGCTGACAGCGCTGCTGCTGCAGATCCTGTCCAATCTGGCCAACGATTATGGCGATTCGGTCCATGGCGCTGACCACAGTGACAGATCCGGCCCCAGCCGGGCAGTGCAATCGGGCCGGGTCAGCAGCCAAGCAATGAAGCGGATGATGGGCCTGTTCGCGATCCTCTCCATAACCGGCGGCATTGCCACCCTATGGCTGGCTTTCGGCGCAGAGGCGCTGCCCTTGTTTCTGCTGTTCATCTTCCTAGGTGCTGCCGCCATCATCGCTGCGATTACCTATACAGCCGGCAGCAAACCGTATGGGTACGTGGGGCTGGGCGACATTTTCGTACTGGTCTTCTTCGGCTGGGTTGGGGTCTTGGGCAGCTATTTCCTGCAGGCCCATGCCCTGGACTGGAGATTACTGCTGCCGGCAACCAGCACCGGCCTGTTGACAGTTGCCGTCCTAAATGTAAATAACATTCGGGATATCGACTCTGACAAGCTGGCGGGGAAACGTTCCATCCCGGTCCGTTTAGGGCATCACCGGGCACGGCTTTATCACTGGGGGCTGCTGAGCGTAGCTTTGGGGGCCGCGCTGCTGTATGTGCTGCTGCATTTCACCGGGTACGCCCAGCTGCTGTTCCTGATCCTGCTGCCCCTCTTCTGGAAGAACGGGATAACCGTATACCAGACTGAGTCGGCCAAATTGGATCCGATGCTCAAGCAAACCTCGCTGCTGACCCTCTTGTTTGTTTTTTCCTTCGGCCTGGGACAGCTGCTGTCGTAGCAGAACCTGATCCTTAAATCAGCCGCCGGCCCATCGCGGCAGCCACTCGGCCGACCTCCTGCTTGAATCTGATCACATCTTCTAGCGGAAGTGATTGGTCGCCATCTGACCATGCTTCACTGGGGTCGTGGTGGAACTCTACCAGCAGCCCATCGGCGCCGGCAGCGACTGCCGCTCGAGATGCCGGGATGACCAGATCGGCTCTGCCGGTGGCATGGCTGGGGTCCGCGATCACCGGGTAGGGGCTGATCTGTTTCACCAGAGAGATGGCATTGGTATCCAGGGTGTTGCGGGTGGCGGTTTCGAAGGTGCGAATACCCCGCTCGCAGAGAATGATACGTTTGTTCCCACGGCTGGCGATATGCTCCGCCGCCTGCAGCCACTCGTCTATAGTTGACATAAAACCACGTTTCAGCAGGACCGGTTTATCACTCTCGCCGGCCGCCCAGAGCAGCGGGTAATGCTGCATATTCCGGCTGCCGATCTGGATGATGTCGGCATAATCAGCCACCAGGGAGACGTGCGCTTCAGCCAATGCTTCGGTCACCACCAGCAGGCCAAATTCATCAGCCACCGTCCGCAGGATGGTCAGCCCTTCTTCTCCCAATCCCTGAAAGCTATAGGGTGAGGTACGCGGTTTAAAGGCGCCGCCTCGCAGCACCCTCATACCGGCGGAGGCCACCGCCTCGGCCACGCGCCGGGTCTGTTCATAGCTTTCCACCGAACAGGGACCGGCCATCATAACCACATCATCCCCGCCCAGGGTCAGGCCTGGGGCGAGGGTTAGTCCTAATTGATTATCAACAGATATCGTCACTAGTTTACGTCCTTAAAAGCGAAAGCCAGGCCCTAATCCCACTGATCACAACCATTGCCAGGCAAGTTGTTGGGCTGGTCGCTGCAGATTCATCCGCTATTTTCATCCAAGAACCCTAAGATCAGCTCTTGGAATAAGCCTGGATTCTCCAGGTGAATGGTATGTCCAACATGAGGGATCACTCTGAGTCGTGACCCATCTATCAAGGCGGCCATTTGCCGCCCTATGCCCACAAATTTAGGATCAAGCTCGCCAGCCAACAGCATCAGCGGCACCTTCAGCGCCGGCAGCTGTCCCCATAAAGCCGGCTGTCTCCCGGTGCCCATACCGCGTAAACTGCCGGCTAACCCGTTCGCCCTGTTCTTCAATCGCTGCCGCCTAAGCTCTGCCCGGGCGCTCTCCGGCAGCAGTTCCTGGCTGGCAAATAACGGCAGCCGCTCCCAACGGTCGACGAAAAGCTCAATGCCATCACGTTCGATCGCCTCCGCCAACTGGTTATCCCGATTGATACGCTCCTTTTGAGCCACCACGCCGTCCAGCCCTGGAGAAGCGCTCTCCAAAATCAAGGACCGAACCAATGAAGGGTAGTTCAGGGCAAAATAGAGCGCCAGACGCCCCCCCATTGAATAGCCCAGCAGGTTGACCGGCTCAGCGGTCACTTGGG
>JAHEEY010000148.1 GCA_024640485.1 Chloroflexota bacterium
ATCCGCGCCGATGTACGTTTCGCTGAGGAGTGCCGTCAGGCGGTGGAGCAGACGCTGGCCCGTTTCGGCAAGATCGACGTGCTGTTCAACAACGCCGGGGTGTACCATCCGAGGAGCACCCCGGAATGCACCGAAGAGGAGTGGGACGAGACCATCGACAGCAGCTTGAAGGGGGCTTTCCTGATGTCGAAATATACGCTGCCGTCGATGATCGCGCAGGGCAGCGGTTCGATCATTCATACCAGTTCTGGCTGGGGAATCCTGGGAGGGGACAAAGCGGCGGCTTACTGCGCTGCCAAGGGTGGGCTGGTGGTGATGGCCAAGGCGATGGCTATCGATCACGGCCCCCAGGGGATCCGGGTGAACTGTGTATGTCCTGGCGATGTCTATACCCCGATGCTGCCCGACGACGCCGCCAAGCGGGGGATGTCGTGGGAAGATTACGCTGCCGGCGCCGCCGACCGACCGCTGGGGCGGATCGGCACTGCCGAAGAGATCGCTGACGCGGTATTGTTTCTGGCCTCCGACGAGTCTTCGTTTGTGACAGGGGAGGCGCTGGTGGTGGACGGCGGCGGCGTCGCCGGCTGATCCGGAGATCAGGAGAGCAGCGCCGAGGAGAGAAGTCTGGGGTGTCTGGCAATAGGCCCAGCGAGCGTGGGGCAGCAACACGCCGTGCCATCACCATTGCCGGCGGTGCCGCCAGGCGGACACTGAATCGCCAGCGGCTGGTTCAGCCGCCGCTGGCAGCGCCGGTGCCAATCAGCAATATCAAGAGGATCAGGCTTAAAATGGAAACAATGCGCAGCGTTTTCGTCTTCATCTTCTTCTCCTATTAGCGGGCCGAATCAACTCGCCTGCCGGCGGGCGATCAACGACCAGGCGACGACAAACAGGAATCCGGCAAAGCAGAGCCATTCAAACCAGCGACCAAAGGCAGCGTAGAGGGTGGGCACTTCTTCCACCGGTACCTGGGCGACCAGCGTACGGTCGCTTGAGCTATAGAAATCTGTCTGTGCCAGCACCCGGCCGTAGGGATCGACGGCAATCGACAAGGCATGGTCGACCTGCCTCACCATGGAGGTACCGTTCTCGATGGCCCGGAATACAGCCATTTGACTGTGGATCGGGTCGATTTCACGCCAGTCGGAACTCGGAACCAGCATCAAACCGGTACCGTTCCGCCCACTCTGCTGGATGACGGTGGGGAAGTCCATGTCATAACAGATCGCCCCGGAAATCACGCCGAAGGGCGTGGTCACAGTTCGCAGCTTCTTATCGCCCAGCAGGCCCCCTTCAATGATGTGCCCGCCGTATTTGACATGCTCGAACACGATCGCTCCGGTGGGGTCGATCAGCAAGAGCTTGTTCTCGGTGCGCTGCCCTGTGCTGGTGTCAACGATCCCCATCGGGATGGTCAGGTAGATCCCGTTCTCGCGGGCGACTTCCTGGGCCTGGTCGAGGTAGAAGGCTTCGTCCGAGTCGAAGGTCATGCCTGATAACTCGGGCCAGACGACGATCTGGGCACCCGCCCGGGCCTCCCGCTCAGTTTCGCTGAAATAGGCATCCCAATGGGATTGCAGCACTTGTTGTTCCGCCGCCTCATCCGGCGCCGCCGACCAGCGCTCGCCGAAGGAAGAACCCGATTCGCTGGTGATCCCGGCCACCCGCACGGTCTGACTGAATGAGGCGAGGTTCAGGCGCAGATAGCCAAAAAGGTAGACTACAGCCAAGACCACGCCGAAGGTCGCCAATCCCGGCAGCGCCTGGCGGCCGCAGCCGGAGCAGGATGACGACGAGCATTAATGCCATGAGGGCCAAAGCCGTGACAAGCGCTGCCAGCCGGCCGGTCCGCTGATCCTGAGTTATGGACGGGGAGGTGCTAGAGTGGCTGTTCATAATTTACTCCCTGGATAACCGCTTTGATCTGACTGGGCCCATGTTGGGATTGGACCGATTGAAAATCAGTTCGCCTTTGGAACCAGCTTGTTCACCTCACACTCTAGGTGGCCTGGGGAATGGTGTAATCTGTCTTTTTCGACATTTACTTCTGTCTCTTTAAAACAAAATACCTGTCCAGTTGGACAGGTATTTTGCCTTCTCGCCAGAAGCGGTGGTTCCCTGGTACCGCCGGTGGCGCTTGGAAACGGGCCTATGTGCCCAGCCTATTCCACCATCTTCTTCGCCTCATCGCCGGTGTATTTCGGTCAGCGGCATGGGGGCAAACCTTGGGCTTAGACGATATACCAGATGCTCTCCCCATTCATTATCTTGGCGATCAAATCGGGGAAAGCCGCGATATTGAGCGGCTTGGCGATGGCGCCGTCAAATCCCCTTTGCTTGAGGCGGGCCACCTCTTCGCTCATGACGCTGGCGGTGAGGGCCACCACCCGACTGCCGCTGAACTCCGGGTCGTCGCGAAGCATGGACAACAGGGCAAAACCATCATACGGTTTCATCTGTATATCAAATAGAAAGATATCGGGCTTCGCCCCCAGCTGCTTCACCTGCTGCACGAAGTCCGCCCTGCTTTGCAGAACGTGCAGTGTGTTCAGCTTCATCACTTTTTCGACGATCGCTTTCATCACCACAATGCTGGCCTCGTCGTCTTCCACGTAGACCAGTACCGGTTGTCGGCAGTCCATGAGTTCCCCCCTTTATCCCGCCGTTGGTGGGCGGAAAGGTAACGTAAAGAAAAATGTAGTCCCTTCCTCCGCTCTGCTCTCCACCCACAGGTTACCGCCGTGGGCCTGGACCAGGCTGCGTGAGATAGGCAAACCCAGGCCTGTGCCCTGGGCGTGTTTTATACCATCGGCGGTCTGGATAAACGGCTCAAAAATTCGGGCCCGCATCTCCTCTGGAATGCCGGGGCCGGTGTCCATCACCGCAAAGATGACCTCCTCCCCTTTGTTCTTGGCACTCAAGGTGATGCTGCCCCTCTCTGTGAACTTGATAGCGTTGGAAAGCAGGTTCAACAGCACCTGGCGCAGGCGGCGGCGGTCACAGGCGGCCAGCGGCAGCTGATCATCAATATCCTGAATGAACCGTATGGGCTGATCCATCACGGCATTCTGTTTTTGCAGCAGGGGCGCAGCCATATCAACCGCCGCCTGGATCTCATCACTCAGATTCACATCTTCCTCAACGTACAGGCTCAATTTGCCCGCCTGTATCTTGCTGATATCCAGCACATCGTTGATCAGCTGCAGCAAATGCTTGGAGCTGTTCAAGGAGCTGTTCAGCATACTCACCTGGTCCTCCGTCACTGGGCCGGCCACACCCATGGCGATCAGCTGCGTGAAATTGATGATGGCGTTGAGCGGGGTACGCAGTTCGTGGCTCATGCTGGCCAGGAATTGGCTCTTCATCAGGTCGGCACGCTCCAACTCGTGGGCCACGTGTTCTTGTTCGCGGTACAACTGGGCATTCCGCACCGCAATGGCGATCTGTTCGGCCAGGGTGGAGAAGATTTGCGATTCGCTCTCCTGGAAGCGCCCTACGCTCTTGGACTGCAGGTCAAGCACTCCGACCAGTTCATCGCTGACCAACATGGGGAAGGCCGCTTCCGCCCGCGTCTCCTGCAGCCGCGGGGTGGAGAAGGGAACCGTGGATTCCTTTATATCATTGATGATTTCAGCCTTGCGTTCGCGGGCTACCTGAGCGACCAGGCTGGGGCGAGCCGTGATGGGCAGCGATTTTGGATCTGGCCCCATAGGCACTCCTTCCCGGCCTGTGCCTGCCTCCAACAACAGCGCCTGGGTCTGGGGATCGTAAAGATACAGCGAGACGGAGTGCAGATTGAAGCCCTGCCGGGTTTTCTCCACCAATTCCGGAAGGAGCAGATCCATATCCAGGACGCGGGTGATCTGCCGCGAAACCTCCGAGGCGATGGCCAGGTCGCGGGTGCGTTCCTCAACTTTGCTTTCCAGACTGGAAATCAGGTCGCGCAGGCGGCCGGTCATGCTGCTTAAGCTCTCGGCCAGCACCGCGATCTCGCCTTCTAGATCAGTCTGGTCGATAGTGGCGTCCAGGTTACCTGAGCCGACCTGATCAGCGAAGTTTGCCAGCTGCCGCAGCGGGTTGACCACCGCCAGGATAGCCACCCCGCTGACAGTGGAGGTGATTAACAGGATGACTGAAAGCTGCAGAAAAATCGATCTTGAGAGGGAAGCCAGCGTGTTGGACACCACCTGGTTGTCTTTGACGACCACCAGCACCGAATCCTCTCCCGGGACGGCCGCGAATCCCAGGATCTGGCCCGCCGCACTGTTGTCCACGCTCCCGCTCTCTGCGGAAAAGAATGTGGTCAAGAGCTCAGCGGTAAAATCATCACCGGCAGGCGTGCCGGCTTTATGTGCCGCCGTGTGCTCCAGGTAGGTTCCTTCTGGCCCCACAATGAAGGCCATATCCCGACCCTCTTCATACATCTGGGTGTGTTCGGCAAAGGCGCCCGGGTGATAGCCGCTCTCTGCGGCATGCAGGCGCGCTTCTTTAACGGCCGCCTGCAGCTCCACGTCCAGCACGGTTTGGTTGACCTGCCTCTGAACGAAGATCATGACGGCACCCAGCGGAATCAACGCCAGCAGTAAGAACCAGGCGAGCATTCTCCAGATGATCGAGTTTCTAACTTTCATGGCGTGCCTATATTCCCCTGCTGCTGCAACTCGCCGAGCTGCTCTGGCGTTTGCTGTGGCTTCAGCCAGCGCGGACGGCGGAAGTATGCTGGCGAAGCAAACCATATTAGCGAGGTTATTACCGTGGTTGCCAGAAACTCAGGGAATAGATCTCTGGCGATAGATAGGTATGTTTGGTCATAGTTGGGATTGGCCAGGCTGAGCAGGACAACTGCCAGCGGGAATAGGGCCAGGTAGTAATAGACGCTTATTGTCAGCCACCACCCGGCAATAAAAGCAGCAGATCCTTTCGCCCGCGGGTAAAGAAGTTTAGAGTAGCAGCCGGCCAATACCAGCATGGCCAGCAGATGGGAGACAGCATCGGCCAGATATATCTGCTGTGACTGCAGGTCAGGTAAGAGGCCCGGGTGCAGTATGGCGACGCCGCCATAGGCGATCAGCAGCTCGATAAACACCGCCACAGGTCCTCCCGCGGCCGCTGAAAGCGTGGTGAATATCTCCCCGATACCAGCGCTGGTGTCGCCCCCAACCGGAATCAAGAAATGCGCCTCCGAGGCCACCACAATCCCGATACCGGCCAAGATGCCAATCACCAGCGGATCTCCAACTGCCTTGTTCAGCTGCATAGCACACCCTTTTTATTGAAGCATAGAGCCCGGCCGCTTCAGCCAAAAGTTTTCTCCGTCTCAACCCACTGCGGCCGCCGGTACCGTTCAGGCAGGGCCAGCAGGATGAGAGAAGTTATGCCCGCGACGAAAACGAATTCCAGACGCACAGTGCCGACATAGCCAGCCAAGGTGGCCCCCAAGGCGGGAACGGCGATATTGTGAAACAGCACCGATAAAGTGACGCCCATGAGGTAGTAGATACCCATCAGCAGGATCCACCCTGCCAGCAGGCGCGGCATTTTCATCTGCTCATGGATTACCCTGTAGCCGGCGGCTACCACAGCCAAGGCTGCAATATGTGCCGCATAATTACCGATCATGAAATACAGATCCTGCGGCGCCGGATAAACACCTTTGATCAGGTAGAAGTAGCCGCTGATGTCCAGCCCCAGTTCTGTTACCAGCAAGCCGATCGGGCCAAATAACGCCGCGGACAGCACGTTGAACAGCTCCCATGGGCCAAGGATCAGGTCTCCGGAAAGCTGAATGGTCAGGTTGGCCGCAGTCGACAAATAGGAAAGGGCTGCAAAGATGGCGCCGCCGATGATAGGCCTGCTGATCGTCTTCTTCACTGGTGTAGCTCCTTTGACAATGGGCTGTCTTCGACAGGTGAGGCAGCGTGATGCGGTTCGATCCACCGCGGCCTGAGGTACCGTGCTGGCAGGGCGATAAAGAACAGGGAGGTGATGAAGATATCGAAGATCGCCTGAGGAAGATAGATCTGGTATCCATAGCGGACCGCAGCCAGGATCTCAGACACAGGGTTCCCGTGTAACAAATATTGTGGGGCTACTGAAGATGGAATACTTAGGGCATAGAAGAGGAGCACAATGCCAGCCCAAGCCAGCAGGCGGGCCGGCATTCTCAGTCGCACGAAGATATAGCGATAGGCAAGACCGACCAGTGCCACAGTGATTGCCATCGCTAACAGGTTTGACCAGAATATGTCAGGGTCGCCGAGGATTTCCTTCATATCAGGTTGGCCAAATGCAGACGTAATGACGATGAACAATATGGGTGCAATGATGCCGGCCAGCGGTCCGCCCAGGGCAGCCGAGAGTAGGAAGAGGGTCGCGTAGAATCCTATGGCATTATCGGTGATGCCTGGGGTGAGGAAGGAGAGGCCGGTGACGGTGGTCACGCCGGCCAAGAGGCCCAGAAGTGTGCCAATCAAAAGAGGCTGCCAGATGGTCTTTTTCACACTCATAACTCCTGCAGTTGAGCGTCATCCTTGTTTGATGGACAGCACATCGGCCGCCGCGGCACCGGCGCCAACGCGCCTAACGATATTCTATACGGTCAGGGCCATCCTGTAACCTGTCTCTTTCAGACAAGATACCTGTCCAATTGGACAGGTATCTTGCTTGGGCAGAATCAAGACGGCTGGCACGCTCTCAACTTAGCTGTGCGGCTTAGGCAGCTTCCGGGCGCAGATAGAATGCCTTCACCAGTGCGATCACCCCAAGCCCAATCAGGACGATCGGCCCGACCATTGACCAGGGAATATCAGTTTCCTGAATGGCCCAGATGGCCAAGGGGATGGCGCAGAAGAATGCCAGTGTCCCAATGCCCCGGGCGTTCTTGCCCCGGAAAATCAGCTCCGCGCCGCCAGACAGCCCAATGGCGAACATGATTCCCGGCCACCACCAGCCGGTAAAGAGGAGTACCCCCAGGCTGATTAAGAAAATACCTCCAGATATACTCGATGCTCTGCTTTTCTTCGCCTTATCAATGTCCATCATACACCTCCTGAAGTCGAACATAATTTTGCCTCTTGTCGCGCCGGCTCCCGAGCCCCATGAAAACTCAGCCGCTGGGCGGCTGCTCTTGTCCCGCGGGCAGTCCGCCCCTCTCTGGATGGGTAAACTGTCGTACGAGCAGCCAGCCGCCGGCGAGGAGGAGGATGGCCGGCGCGACGACCTTCACCGCTGCTTCCGCGATCAGAAACGATAGGCCGATGGCTGCCAGGATCCCACCGGTGAGGAGAGCCGGCCGTTTCCGGCGATCTTGCACATAGGCCGCCAGGAAAGGGATGGCAATGGCGAACAAGATATACGCGGGAAGCAGCGTCTCGTTCACATCTCCTTCGATAAAAACCATCATCAAAGCAACAGCCGCCAGCACGTATGCCGGGATCAGCGCTTTGCGCTTGGTCCTGTCCAGCAGGTAGGCCGCCAGAAACGGTATCGCCACGGCAATCAAGGGGTAGGTAGTTATCTGCTGGTCGCTGAGCATATCCCCTTCAAACAACGCCAGGAATCCAGCGATCGACCAGGTGACATAGGGGACCAGCAGCACACCCGTCCAGCTCCGATCTGATAAGTAAACGACCAGCCCTGCCATTCCTGCCACCGCCAGGATGGCAATCCATCCCCAGGCAGTGATTTCAATCATCGCGTTGACCAGCGACGCACCTCCGAAAATGACCAATAGACCACCCCAGACTAAATTACGTTTCCTCGTTTGAGCGTTCATTCCTATACCTCACTTTTTCACCAATTCATATTCAGACAATGATAAATTTCCAACTTCATGATGTGACAATCGCATGTTTCTTTAATCTTCCCACCACGATTCTCCTTTGCTCTTGCCGGCAGGCAGCCGAGTCAAGAACGGCTAAGAACAAGGTTGGGGTCAACTTTGCTGAAACCATATTTCGGGCTGCGCATCAACAGGGTCTGGGCCGTAAAGATCGCGCTCCAACCAATCCCAATCAGTGCTGCGGCAGCCAGCCCATAGCCAAGTTCAGGATAAAACCGAAACATCGAAGGGAGGGTGATAATCTGCAGGGAAACTTGCAGGAGCGCGTAGACCGCCGCCAGGTTCAGGATCACCGTCACGGCTGCACCCCAGACCTTGATACGCTGGCGTCTTCGCCAGACGAAAGCAATGCCCAGGATCTGCAGCAGCGGCGTCAGCAGGATTCCCCAGTATTGGAAGCGCAGGCCGGCAGGTAGAGCGATATCGGCGAGCGGCGTGTCGAAGATGATATTGAAGGCCAGCGCGGCGAACAGCTCATCAACTTGCGACTGCTGCTCAAAGCCGGTGGCATTGGCAAGCAGGATGATTCCCAGGCCGCGCGCTGGTACCATACCAGCCATGGCATGATTGCGCCCTGTGTCCCCACTGTGACTGACCGCCGTCATCCCGTCTCGTTCGCCGACAGACCAACCCATCGCATAATGACTCTCTCCCTGGAGAGCGGCAGGGGTATGCAGCTCGGCGATTCCCTGCGCTGAGAGAATCGACCCATCGCCGTATTGGCCGTCATTCAGCTGGGCCATCAAGTAGTGGGCCATATCCTCAGCACTGGCGATCAGGAACCCGACGGGAAGGCCTGATGGTGGACTTACCCCTTCGCTGGCAAATGGGCGGCCAAACATGTAGATGTGCCCTTCAGCTAATCCATCAGCTCGTGCGGCTGGGCGGGATGTATAGGAATGGCGCATGTCCAGCGGTTCAAAGATATGCTCGGTCACATAATCGGCATAGGATTGGCCGCTGACCTTTTCTACGATCAGTCCGGCAATCGCGAAATTGGTATTGCTGTATTGGTAGTTGGTGCCAACTGGATGGGTGAGCGACAGGCTGCCAAGCCCGCGCACGGTCTCTTCCATATCTTGCTGGCTCGACCAGAAGCGATTGCCGTCTTTGGTGGAGATGCCGGTGGTCTGGTTGAGCAGATGGCGCACCGTCATCTGGGCGGCAGCTTCTTTGTCGGCTAATTCAAACCACGGCAGGTACCTTTGCACCGGCGCGTCCAGGTCGATCTTGCCGGCTTCCACCAGCTGCATCACCGCCAGCGCGGTAAATGACTTGGTGACAGAGCCGATGTGAAAGGGGGTTTGCGGTGTCACCGGGCGCCCGGCGGAATCGGCGAGGCCAAAGCCCTGCAGGTGGGCGATCTGGCCATCCTGTATGATACCCAGCGCCAACCCGGGAATGCCCAGTTTGGCCGCCTGTTCGGCCACGTAAGCATCAATAGCCGCGAAATCTGTTCCTTGCTGCTGCACGCTGGCTTTGGTGGTGCCTAGAGTCACCCCGAGCACCAAGGTCAGGCACAACAGCGCGAAAACTGCACGAACCCATTTGATTGTCTTCATCTGAATCTCCTTCTTGAAACCTTCAAGCCATTGCTTGCCTGTTTGATCTGCCTGCTAAAGATCCGCGGCTGGGGCTTCCTGCTACAGGGCCGCTGTCATGCGGCTTTGGCGATATAGGGCCGGCGCATCAATAACTTCAGGGCGCCTTGTTTCTTGGCAAGCCGGATCCAGCGCAGCCAGCCGCTGAGCCGGTACAACGAGTTGGGGATGACCGGCTTGGCCAACATCTCCTGGCTAGCTCTGCCGACGGCACCATCTTGGGCCAACCCCGCGGCGGCCAGGTCCAATGATTGGCGGATACGGATGGTCATCCCGCCGGCTTCAACCAGAGAGACG
>JAHEEY010000596.1 GCA_024640485.1 Chloroflexota bacterium
GCTACCGCGAAGGGTTCGGAGACGCTTTGTCGGAAGGCAGCTACCGTTTGGCCAGCAAGTACGGCCATCCGGAATACTCCATGACCGCCAAGAAGCTGGAGTTCCCCGGCTACGATCCCCGCGGCGCCAAAGGGATGGGGCTGCTCTACGCCACCGCCAACGTGGGTGCCTCCCACATGGCTGGCGACATCGCCTACACGGAAGTATTCGGCGTCCCGGTACGCACCGACCCGCTGGCGTTTGAGAACAAGGCGCGCATGATCAAACGGTATGAAGACGCCTTCGCATTGATCGACGCTTCCGGCCTATGCGTCTTCTTGAGCGTTCGCTACACTTTCGATGCCAACGTCGATCTTTGGCCCACCCGGCTGACCCAACTGATGAACCTGACCACCGGCGCCGGGTATGACGAAGGGGAGCTGATGAAGGCTGCCGAACGGGTCTTTAATCTGGAGCGGATGTTCCTGATCAATGCTGGTTTCACCAAGGCCGACGACACCCTGCCCAAGCGCATGCTGGAAGAGCCGTTCCAGGATGGCCCAGCTGCCGGGCAGGTGGTGGAGCTGGATCAGATGCTGCCCGAGTTCTACCAGCTGAGAGGTTGGGATGAAAACGGCGTACCCACCCCGGAGAAGCTGCGGGAGCTGGACCTGGCATAGCGCCGCGCTCAGAAGTAGATAAAGAGAAAGCCCTGGCATCGGTGCCAGGGCTTTTTTCATTTACATCACGTTTGGCTGGATTCAGCGCAGCGGTCCGCTCGATGGGCCCAGCTCCTTCGCTACATATAGCCCAGCTTGTTGGCCTGATAGCTGAGCTCTTCCCTGAATTTAGGATGGGCGATGCCGATCAGCGCTTTTGCCCGCTGGCGCACCGTCTTGCCGTGGAGGCTGGCCACGCCGTATTCAGTGACGATGTAATGGACATCGTTGCGGGTGGTGACCACCCCCGCGCCTTCATACAGAGATGGGACAATCCGGCTGACCTGGTCATCGCGGGCGGTTGCCAGGAAGGCTACGATTGGCAGCCCACCTTTGGAACGGGCCGCTCCGCGGATGAAGTCCACCTGCCCGCCGACACCGCTGTAGAAGCTGTGGCCGATGGAGTCGGCACACACCTGGCCGGTCAAATCGACCTGAACGGCGGAGTTGATCGCCACCATCTTGTCGTTCTTGGCGATGTTATAGGGATCGTTGACGTAGTCGCTGGGATGCAGCTCCACCAGCGGATTGTTGTGGATGAACTGGTATAGCTTTTTTGAGCCGAAGAGGAACCCGGAAATGATCTTGCCTGGATGAAAACTTTTGCGGGCGCAGGTGATCACCCCATTGGAGACCATCTCGATGACCCCGTCGGAAAACAGCTCGGTATGGATGCCCAAATCCTTGTGATTGCCCAGGTGGGCCAGCACCGCGTCCGGGATACTGCCCAGCCCCATCTGCAGGGTGGCGCCGTCCGGGATCATCTCGGCGATGTATTCGCCTACTTTCAGATGCTCCGGGCTGCTGCCCCCTTGAGGCGCCTCCGGCAATGGCCGGTCGACCTCTACGATGTGATGCAGCCGGCTGACATGAATGAAGCTGTCACCCAGGGTGCGGGGCATCTGCCGGTTCACTTCGGCGATGATGATCCGGGCCGCTTCCGCCGCCGGTTTGGTGGTGCCCACCTCGACACCGAAGCAGCAGAATCCGTGCTCGTCCGGCGGGGTCACTGAAATCAGGGCCGCATCCAAGGGCAGCACGCCGTTGCGAAACAGCTCCGGGATCTCGGACAAGAAGACCGGGGTGAAGTCGGCCCGCCCTTCGTTGACCGCCCGGCGGACATTGGGGCCAATGAACAAGGCGTTGACCCGGAAACTGTCCTGAAATTCCGGCCTGGCATAAGGGGCATCGGCGAAGGTCAGGATATGGGTCAGCTCGACATCACGCAGCCGGTCGGCGCAGGCGGTCAACCCTTCGGTCAGGGCGATTGGGACCCCGGCGCCGCCGCCGATGTAAACCCGGTTTCCCGAATGAATATGGCTCAGGGCAGTGGGGACATCGGTGATTTTATCCCGATAGTTCGCGTCCCAGTTCATGTCTCGCTCCCGAACGGGTGCGCTATGGTCAGTTCACGACCCAGGGCATCGGCGATGTTCTGGTTGGCCAGCATCCCTTGATAGAGATTGACCCCTTCAGACAGCCCTGGCTGCCGCTTGATGGCGCCCAACAAGCCGTGGGTGCTCATGGCCAGCAGATAGGGCAGCGCCGCGTTGCTGATGGCATAGCTGGCAGTCCGGGCAACCGTGGAGGTGATGTTGGGGACGCAGTGGTGGATCACCCCTTCAGAGACAAAAGCGGGGTCACGTAAAGTGGTTGGCCGGCTGGTGGCCACACAGCCGCCCTCGTCGATAGAGAAATCAAGGATCACCGACCCTTCTCGCATGCTCTGCACCATTTCCCGGCTGATCAATACCGGCGCCCGTTGGCCATGCTTGACCACTGCGCCAACCAGGACGTCGGCAAATTTGACCGCTCTGGTCAGGTTATAGACGTTAGCAAACATGGTGGTCAGACGGCCCTGGAACTGCTTGTCCAGCCGCCGAAGCTGATGGACGTTGTTGTCCAGAACGGTCACCGACGCGCCCATGCCCAGAAAAGCCCGGGCCGCATTTGACCCCACCACGCCGCCGCCGATAATGACCACATCAGCCGCCGGCACCCCTGGGACACCGCCGATCAAGATACCCAGGCCGGCCTGGTCCGGCAGGGCCTGGCCGCTGCGCAGCAGCTGTCCGGCGATGACCGGAGACAGCCTGCCGGCGACTTCGCTGGCCG
>JAHEEY010000597.1 GCA_024640485.1 Chloroflexota bacterium
GAAGGCAGTTTGACGAACGTGCCTCGAAAAGGTGTCGTGGTGCTCATGGTGTTCTCCTTTTCTTTCTACAGCCTCAAGACTTACCTGGTCGATTACAGCCCGCAGCGGATTTACGGGGGACCGCATGCTGAATTGGCTACCGAGCTGGCCCCTATCCTGAACGAAATGAAAGCCGACCATCGCATCTACTTCCTAGGGGCGCCGTGGATGTATTGGGGGTTTGCCACATTGCCCTATCTGGTCCCAGATGCCGATGCGGTTGACCTAACCGAACCGTTCGCCGCATATTCTAGCTCGGACCTAGTACGTTCGGATAAACGTGCGCTGTTCGTGGTTATTCCCCAAAGAGCGGAGGAGCTGGAGGAGATTATGGCTCTCTACCCGGATGGCGAGGCCTCAGCGATAAAGTCCCCGGTAGATGATAGGGTCCTAGTTTCCCTTTATGAGTCTGGATAATAAGGTGGGAATTGCTAGCCAATTATCTCCGATAGTTGGTCTCGCAGTGCCTTTTGCGCCAAACGCATGCGAGACTGCGCGGTCTTTGCCGGCACCCCTAGAATCCGGCCAATTTCGCGATAGCTGAACCCTTCGTAGTACCTGAGCACGGCAGCCTCTCTGAGCTTGGGGCTGAGCTGCCCAACTGCATCCCATATCGCTTGATGCTGCAAGCTTCGCTCCAAAATCTCATCTGGGGCATCTAGCTTTCCCACGGCCCCTTCGTCAGCTGTGACATCAGTTAACGGAACCAGGACGGGGCGCCTGCGGCGGCGTTTGTTGCGGCAGCGGCTGATTGCGATCTGGAAGAGCCAGGATTTGAAGGCGCTCTTGCGGGGATCATATCGCCGCAGTTTTCTGAAGGCATATTCGAAGCTGTCTTGAAGGACCTCCTCGGCATCTTCCTGATTTCTAAGCAGGCTGAAGGCAAGCCGATAGATCACAGCGGCGTACTGTTCGTATAGTCGTGTAAATGCCGCGTCATCACCCGCAATACAGCAATTGATCAGAGTCAGGGCATCTTCTTGAGACGCGCTGGCCTTGTCATGGAGCTGGCTGCCTGGCGGCGGCCATTGAAGGGCATGTTCATCGGCCATTATTTGGGCAATTCCATCAAATCAGAGCGCCACCAAACAATGACGCGTTCGGTAGCTACTGGCGCCTTGGAGTCGTGCAGCAGCCACCAGCGCAGGGTATCCATGAGCAGGCTTTGGCCAGCCGGGAAAGGAAGGCGCGAGTGCTGAAGTTCGAAATCGGTACCGGAATAAGCGCTGCTGAGCGACAAGCTGTATTCTTCAGGCGAAATCACGGCTGCGTGCTGAGAGCCAACTGGAACTGAGGTTCCGTAGCTGGCGTTGCGGAACTCCCTCAAATACCAGCGAATCAAAGGGGTGTCGACAACGCTGAACAGGTCGATCTCTTTTGCGTCACCCATGCTTTGAAGCGACATTTCTGACAGGACGTCAATCATCAGTCGGATATCGTCATCGCTGCCGGAAACGAACCAACGTTCTCTGGGGTCATTGGCTGCGTAATGGCCCATCCAGTAGCCCGTCCCCCATTGATAAACACAAAGGATCGTGAAGAGGCCGATCAGCAGGCCCTGGACGCTGTTTCGTACTTTCCAAAGCCCGACGAAATACATAGATGCAGCGACGATGATCAAGGCAATCATGGCAATGCCCAGAAAGGAGAGCTGCTGTGGATTGTAGACGATTGCTCGACTGTAACGGGCTACATTGACGGCTGCGATGCCAACAAGGACAAAAATAAGCCCTCCAAGGCCCCAGCCGATGCTGTCAATTCGCGGGAGCGACACGGCCCTAGCTGCTCGGGCCACAAGGTAGAAGCCGGGTAAGGTGAAGATAACGGCGTTATTCATCTGGGCAGGTTGAAGCAAAGAGAAAACGACCGCGGCAACCAGCCAGTAGACACAGAAAATGTCAATTGGACGGTCCTGCACAGCGGCCCAAATCAATGCCGCCAAGCCGGGAATCAACAGCCAGATCTCATATCGAACTGCTGCCAAAATCGGGTCCAGCATACCGGCAGAAAGCGAACCGATTCCGAACTGCCGCAGCCACACCGCCGGCAGCGCCGCCACTGCGCCAAGTCCAGCAGGGCGCATCAGTCCCATAGCGCCAATAAGAAGCAGTGACCCAGCGGTTACCGCCAAAACGTGCTTCCTTTGCGGGCTGCCGATCGTTCTTACAGCCAAATCAGGGGCGAATGAAGGGCCAGCGATCCGTTGAACAAGCCAGGCGGCAGTCAACGTGGCAAGTCCAGTGAAGAAAAGCGGCGAGCTGGCTAATCCCAGGCCGGCTGCGACCGCCAAGGTATAAAGCCAGCCGAGCTCTCCCCCTTCATGAAAACGGGTCCAACCAGTCAAAAGGAGCATAATTGCCACAATCGCGATGGCATCACCTCCGGCTGTTCGAGAGAGAACTGTGTGAATCGGAGAGAAGGCAATCATGGCGCTCAGGACCAAGGCGCCCACATTGCCCAAGCGTGATCGCCACAGCCAGGGGATCATCACAGCACCCATGCCGAAAAGGGCGGGGATCAGTCGCATCACGGTATCGTTGTAGCCTATAAACTCAGTGACCATGCCAGTGAAGCTGAAGAAAGCTGGGCTTACCGACGCGATCGACTGACCGGAAGCATGCCAGAACTGCCATACCGGCAGCGCTTCTCTGGATTCCGCCGGTGACAAAGGTAAAACGCCTAATTGGACGAAACGCAAGATTGCTGCGGCAGTGAGCAGCAGCAGCAGTCCCGCGTCGGCAACTGTAAGCTGCCTTTTCACTGTTCTCCGGGCG
>JAHEEY010000149.1 GCA_024640485.1 Chloroflexota bacterium
AATGTCGTAGCTGTCTTTTAGACCGCGGGCAAGTTGGCGCGCATTTCTGAAGTTGATGCTCCAGCCGTTGCCGATCGGCGACTCGGTATAGTTCTTCATGATGGTATTGTCGGTAATGCTCAGATTCGGGGCAGTACCAACGCCGGTGCGATCTTCGGGAACGTGGGAGACGCCGCTGCGAATGGCAGTAAGCGGCGGGCGGTTGCCAACCTCTTCATCGTTGACGGTGATGCTTCCCTGGCATTTTCTCAAGCCGGTGATTACCTCGGCCAGCTCGCTTTGGCCGTTGCCGGCAACACCAGCAATACCCAAAATCTCGCCGCTTCTGACCTGAAGCGAAAGGTTTCGCAGCGCCGGTACACCCTTGTTGTTCTCGGCACTGACATTCTTCACATCTAGCACCACTGGGCCCAGCTCATGGGGTTTCTTGTCCACTGTGAATACCAGGGATCGCCCCACCATCAATCGGGCCAGCTCTTCTTTGGTGACCCCTTCCATACTGAGCCCTTCAGCGGTGACTTTGCCCCGGCGGAGAACCGTAATACGGTCTGCTACTGCGGCGACCTCTTGCAGCTTGTGGCTGATGAAGATGATCGATTTGCCTTGATCTACCATGGCCCGCATGGTCACCATTAATTCATCGATCTCTTGAGGCGCCAGGACCGCTGTCGGTTCGTCCATGATCAGGATTCTGGCGCCGCGGTAGAGGGTCTTCAAGATTTCTACTCGCTGCTGTTCGCCCACTGACAGCTGCCAAATCTTGGCAGTGGGATCTACACGGAGGCCAAACTGTTCTTGCAGCGCCAGGATTTTCTTGTCGTAGGCGCTGAGGTTCATGAAAAATCTGGGCTCATCGAGCCCTAAAAGGATGTTTTCGGTGACTGTCTGGGTTGGCACCAACATGAAATGTTGATGAACCATCCCAATGCCTCGGGCTATCGCCGCTTTGGGCGAGTTGAAGCTGGCGGGTTCGCCATAAACTTCGATAGAGCCAGCGGCTTGTTTGTAAAGGCCGGCCAATACATTCATCAGCGTGCTCTTTCCCGCCCCATTTTCGCCGAGTAATGCGTGGATTTCGCCCTGTTTTAAGGTGAAGTTGACCTGGTCATTGGCTAAGACGCCTGGGAAACGGACCACGATGTCTTTCATTTCAACCGCATAGGGCGTTTCTGTCATGGCAGGTACCTCATAGAAGAGTGAAGATAGGAGAGAGGTGGCCACTTATCGACCACCTCTCTCATTGTAAACTACGCAAAAACAATCAGCAGCCGCTACTCAACTTCGGGGAGCTCGGCGGTGATGTTTTCGTTCCACCAGTACATGCAGGTCTCGCAGGGGCTGCCGAACTGGGCAAAACCGTCGAGATCAAGCTGCTCCAAGCTTTCGCCTTCCGCCAAGACAAGGTTGCCCTGGTTGTCGGTGATAGGACCGGTGAAGACATCGAAGCGGGTGAATTCGCCAGCCAGCATTGCGGCCAAAGTCTCGCGAATCATGTTCAGATCGGCTTCAGGTAGATCTGCGGCACCAGGCTGGAGGGTTTCTCCATCCATGAAGCCCAACAAGCCAATCGCGCCGGAGTCGGCATCGAAGTATTGCCAACCGCCAACCCAACTACCGTCTCGGGAAGCTTCCACGATGTCGGCATAGACAGGGCCCCAGTTCCAGTACATGGAAGTCAGGCAGGTGTCGATCTTGCAATTGTCAGAGTAGTCGTAGGTGATGCCCCACTTTCCTTCTGGCGCGGCTTCGGCTGGTGCCGGGGTGTCGGCGCCGGTCATGACAACTTGGGCGCCGCTGTCAAACAGCGAGGCAGCGGCTTCTTTTTCCACGATGGGATCATGCCAGGTGAAGATCCAACGGACATCGATGGTGCAATCGGGGCAGGTCTTCTGGGCGCCCAAAGCGAACGCATTGCCCAGGCGCAGCTCTTCCGGGATGGGGAAGGTGGCGATGTAACCCAATTTCGGGTTGCCGTCCACCATAGCGCGGGAACCGGCCAGCATACCAGCCAGGTATTTGATGTCTTCCATGGCGCCCATCAGGTTGCCGAAGTTGGCTTCATTGGATTTGAAACCGCTGATGTGGATGATGTCTACATCGGGGAACTCTTCCGCAACGATTTCAGAGGCATCCATGTAGCCGAAGGAGGTGGTGAAAATCACATCGAAACCCTTGCGGGCCAGGGAGCGGATTACCTGTTCGGCATCGGCGCCTTCAGCTACGGTTTCAACGTAAGCGGTGTGGACGTCAGCCACATTGGCTTCGACGTACATACGACCGACATCGTGTGCCTGGGTCCAGCCACCATCATCATGGGGGCCGACGAATACAAAGGCCACATTGTATTTCCCTTCTTCGGTGGCAGGAATCTGATATTGGCCGCCGCTAGTATCGGCGGCAGGGGCTTCTACTTCTGGTGCGGCTTCTTCGACAGCCGTTTCTTCAACCGCAGCCGGTTCATCGACGGCTGGCTCTGTTTCTTCGGTGTCGCCACCGCAAGCAACCAGGAGCAGGCTGAAAACCAAAGTCAATAATAGAAGTTTCCAAAGGCGTTCTCGGTTCATCTAAATTCTCTCCTCAACAAAAATTTAACGATAGATTTCCATTACATAGGAAATATTAATAGCTTTAGTCAATATCACGCACAATGCCTGTTATACATCACCTCCTTCATCAAAGGGAGAACTAGCTGTGATCTTAATCTTGTAACCCGCATGTTGTTCCAACAAATGTAGCTCGTTTTGGTAGAAGGTCACTAATCCATTTTCACCAATAGATTGAGCTATTTCACCAGCAAATGTGATATCTGCATAAGCCAGTTCAAATTGACGCTGCCGGCGGTATGCCTGACCCCGCATATGAAGCAGCTGGGCTGTCTGACGTTTGTCCGCTTGACTCTGGCGGCTGTGGTCGATCGCCTGGCTCAAATGAACAACAGCGCTGTCCGCATTGCCCAACTCCAGAAAGTACCTGCCCATCATCTGGTGGGCATACGTGAGCGCGGCGTGATTTGACAGGCCCAGCTCAAGCGCCCGCTGAAGATGTTTGATCGCCTTTGGCGACGGCTGTGACTTCTTGGCGATGTCAAGGGCTGCCAGCTGCAGATGCCCTTCACCGGAATCAGGATTCTGTTTGATGAACAGGTTGAGTTGATATCGGGCTCTGTTGATCGCGCCGCCGCGGCGCAAGGCATCGATATATTGAAGCTGACGCTGCTGGTCATAAGGGGCCAAACTGGTATCTGCTGCCACTGTTTCGAAATTGGCTTGGTCAGCCGTCGATTCATAACCGACCATTTCGAACCAGCCGCGGCGATCTTGCCACCAGAACAGCAGCAGTAGTCCAAGATGGAAAGGTACTGTAGCCGCGCTTGCCAGCGGGGTCGCATCAAATCCATAGATGGTACGCCAATCGCCAAGAAACCCCAGCAGCGTAAACACCGGGTAATAAATCAGGGAAAAGAAGAGCTGATAGCGAAAGGCGCGCAGTCCAAAATAGCGAATGGTCTTGGCAGGATGGGCTTTCAATATCAGCCAGATGGCCAAGCCGAAAATCAGTGAACCCAACGTGCCGGCAAGGCTGATAAACCAATCCTGCAGGGGGCTGAAGCTCCCCTGGGGGACGACATAGCCCCAAAAGACGCGGTAGCCGAACTCGACAATTTTGCCGCCGGAAAGCCATGTGGCTACAGCATGGCTGAACTCGTGAAAAAACACGCCTATCGGTACGGCGATAAAGAAGGATGCTTGCTCAGCAAGATGCTTTTTGTAACGATTAAAAGGTGGTGCGATTAATTGGCGCCATTCTTTTACAATACGGATCGATAACTGAACGCTGCGGAAAATGTAGATAAGGGCGAATATGTTGAAAAGCCCAATAATGGCAGACATAGAATCCTTAATCTGATTCGATCCAGGTCCCTGTTTCGTGTTTTAGGGCACGAGCGATGTTAGGCGGGTTTGTGATCAGGGCCGTATTTCCCGATTCCTTTATGAAAGTCAGAATCGCTTCCACCTTGGGGCGCATGCTGCCAGGAGCAAAATGCCCTTCTTCGAGGTATTGATTCAGCTGCTTGGCGGAGACTTGATCGAGCTCCTGCTGCTGCGGCGTATTGTAATTCAGGGCAACCTTCTCAACCCCAGTGGAAACCAAGAACAAATCGATGTTCAGCCTGCTGGCCAGCAGCCCGCTGGCCCAATCTTTATCGATGACCGCGTAAACGCCTTTCAGCTCGCGCAGCTCCCCGGCTTGATTCTGTACTACCGGGATCCCGCCGCCGCCAACAGCGATGACAATGTTGCCGGCTTCCACCAATTGCCGGATTGAGTCTTCCTCAATTACCTGCAGTGGTTTGGGAGAAGCTACAACGCGCCGCCATCCTCGGCCGGCATCTTCGACCACGTTCCAGCCGAGCGCCTCAAACTCTCGCGCTTCTTCTTCACTCATGAATCCGCCAATGGGCTTGGTTGGATTATCGAAGGCGGGATCTGACTGATCGACCAGGACCTGGGTGACCACCGTAACCACCGGTTTGTTGATGTTTCGGCGGTACAGCTCGTTGCTGAGCGCTTGCTGCAGCATGTACCCAATTGAGCCTTGGGTGTCGGCGACGATCAGATCAAGGGGAGTGGTATGAACGATACCGGCAGCGATTTCGTTGCGGCGCAAAATGAAACCAACCTGGGGGCCGTTGCCGTGGGTGACCACTAGGTCCCATCCCTGTTCAACCATGTCGGCAAGATGATTACACGTTTCCCGAACGGCATCCCACTGGTAGCGAATATCAGGTTGATGCTTATTAGTAATGAGAGAATTTCCGCCGATAGCGATCAGTGCGGTATGAGACATAGAGTATTCTAGAGACCTGCTTTTACCGAATTAAGGATGAACAAATAGGTGCCTCTCTGAGAAGCCGTCGAGTCCTGGTAACAGAGATTGTTTGACGAGGCGATTCCAGGCTCTTATTTTTCGAAAAGATCATACAACAGTGCACCCTCCTGAGCAAACAGTCGGGGTAGAAAGTTTGTTGATTTCTACCCGGTGTTCTTATATTATGTTAAAATAACTTCTCAGGAAGGTTGTTGTGACAAGTAAAATTGAGTTCCTAGCTCAACTCCCCATCTTTGAAGCTCTCGATGATGAAGAGCTGTGGTCGCTGGCGTCTATCTGCACTGAGTATGCGTATGAAGACGGCGCTGTGATCGCCTATCAGCGAGACGTGGCAGATAGCATGGTCATTGTCCGCAGTGGTCGTCTCTTTGCGCGTGCCGTGGATGAAAGGGGGATCGTGCGAGATACGCAGGCGTACTTGCCGCTGGATTGTTTTGGCGATGTTTGGATGTTTGCCCAGACTGCCCACCCGGCAACCGTGAAAGCAACCGGCCCTGGTCAGGCGATCATTATTAAGGGGAGCGATTTCCTCCAATTCCTGGGTAGAAACCGAAATGCGCTGGCGAAACTTGAACCGCTCATAGATGAAACCGATCAAGTCGTCAGCGGGTTGTCTCTTGAGGCATGGGAAGAATCGCAGAAGAGCCAGTTGAAGGCAGACCGGCGCAGCGCGTCCGTCAGCTTGCTCCCCGATGAGTTGTTGGAGTTTCAAGCTCGCCGCAGCCGTTGGTATTTGATGCTGCAGGTGGTGGTGCCGTCGTTGGGGCTGCTTCTGGGGCCGTTAGGGCTGTATCTGCTGCTTGGCGGCGCTTCTGAAGGGATCGCCTCATCCGCCGCTCGCTGGATTCTGCCGCTGATTGCGGCCCTGTTTTTTGGTTTGTGGTTGTTTATTCGCGTTCTCGATTGGAACAACGATTACTTCGTGATTACCAATAAGCATTTGACTCACCACGAGTTTCGACTGCGGAGTTTTAGCACCACGGTTAACAAAATCCCCATTGACCAGATTCAAAGTGTGGAAGTGGAAAGGCCCACGTTTATTGCCCAAATGTTTGATTTCGGGACCGCCCGGATCACCACCTCGGCACAAGCTCGGTCAGTGCTTTTTGACAATATTGATGATCCTCGTCGTGTCGAGGCGACGCTCAATACCTTGCGGCAGCGGGTGAAGGCATTGGATGCCGGTCGAGCGCAGGCCACCATGCGGCAGTCTATAGAAAGCCATTTCAACGTTCAGGATAACGTCCATGTCGCCGATGACCTGGATGATGAAGATGATTACTACGAGTATGAGCAGGATGATGGCGCCAGTTTCCCTGACCTGTGGCGAGAGTTCCGCGACAGATATCGGTGGCGGGTGGAAGCCAACGGGGTGATCACTTACCGCAAACATTTCTTCGTCCTGCTGCGCGAGATCGCCTGGCCGGCTGGTATCGGCCTGGCTTTGGCCTTAGTAGCGACATTCATGGCCCGCAGTTCCAAGATGTCTTTTGGACAGCTGGTGGGGATTTTCCTGGTGCTGTACACTATCGACTTGTCTTGGCTGATCTGGCGGATTGAAGATTGGCGAAACGACACCTTTCAACTTACAGATACCTACGTGATTGACATTGACCGCAAACCTTTTGGCTTTGGTGAGAGCCGTAAGCTCGCGGAACTGAGCAATGTACAGAATGTTAATTCAGATAGGCCGAATTTCCTGGCCACCATCTTCAACTTTGGAAATGTAGTGGTGGAAACGGCCGGGGCTACCTCTGACATTACTTTTGAAAATGTTTCCCACCCAAATCTGGTGCAGAGCGACGTTTTCAAACGACGAGATCAATTCCGTCAGCGGCAGCTTATGAAGGATGGGGAACATCGCCGTAAGGAATACTCTGTTCTCCTGGATGTTTACCAGCAGGCCAGAGAGCAGGGCCGTATCCCACGCCGAACTCCCCCTTCAGAATAAATAGGAACGGAACGCAAGAAGAAAATGATTTTAGATATTGTGACATTACCTGATCCTGTATTACGAAAGAAAGCGGCCCCCGTGACCCGCTTCGACGATAAACTACAGGAACTCATTGACAACATGATCCCCACTATGCGGGATGCTCTTGGCGTTGGTTTGGCCGCCCCCCAGGTTGGGGAATTGCTGAGCTTGACAGTAATTGAAACGCTGCCGGATGAAGACGAGGGCGGCAACGAGATCGAGGGGTCTCGCCAGTTATTCGTGGTCGTCAATCCCAAAATCACCTGGAAGTCGAAGATGATGGTTGACGGCATCGAAGGCTGTCTCTCGATTCCCGGCTATTTAGGTGAAGTCAGCCGGCATGAAGTGATCCGGGTGGAGGCTCAAGATCGCTTCGGCAAGAATATCCGGCTGAAGCTGGAAGATTGGACCGCCCGCATTTTCCAACATGAGATCGACCATCTCAATGGGGAGCTGTTCATCGACAAGTTGGTGGCGCCGGATCGGCTGTGGACGGAAGAGCAGTTCCACGCCCGGTTTGAAGATGACGTAGAGGATGAACCGGACACATTGGCGGCCTCATAAACCTGGGCTGCGTTTCCTTTTGTGAGCGGAGAGAAAGATGTCTTTGACTTTGGCTGATGTAGAGAAAATCGCTGATTTGGCGCGATTGGAACTGACCGATGAAGAGAAATCCCAATATCGGAAGCAGCTTTCTGCCATCCTCGATTATGCCGCTGTGCTAGACGAGCTGGATTTGACCGATGTCGTCCCTACGGCCCATGCGGTTACCCGACGTAATATCATGCGTGAAGATGTGATGGAGCCTTCGCTGCCAATCGAAGACGTGCTTCACAACGCACCCCAGGAAGCCCAGGATCAATTCCTGATCCAGGCGGTGCTGGACTAGGTGGGGATGTGGCCGCATGAAAATGTGATTGCCCAGGGCCGAGTGCCCTGTTTTTGTTTATGAGCGGCAGGGACGCGCTTTCTGGTAGCAGACACGTATTATGAAACTGACCGAATTAACCCTAACTCAACTGCGCGATGGCCTTCGCCAAGGCAGCATCACCAGCGTTGAGGCGACCCAGGCGATGCTGGCGCGTATTGTTGATGTAGATAATGATATTCGAAGCTACCTCACAATCACGGATGAAATGGCCCTGGAACAGGCAGCGTCAGCCGATGCTCGCCGGGCACAGGGGGAAGACACCCCGCTGCTAGGGGTTCCGATTGCGGTCAAAGATATCATCGCTACCCAGGGCGTGCCCACCACAGCCGGCAGCAAAATCCTGGATGGGTTTATCCCCCCCTATGACGCCTTTGTTGTCGATCAGCTAAAAGCAGCTGGGGCAGTCATCTTAGGTAAGACCAACACCGACGAGTTCGCCATGGGTTCTTCTACAGAGAATTCCGCATTTGTGACCACCAGCAACCCGTGGGATACGGAACGGGTTCCGGGGGGCAGCAGCGGCGGCAGCGCCGCCGCCGTCGCCGCCCGCCTCGCCTTTGCTGCTTTGGGTACCGATACCGGCGGCAGCGTGCGCCAGCCGGCCTCTTTCTGCGGCGTGGTGGGTTTGCGTCCAACCTATGGGCGCATGTCTCGCTGGGGAGTGGTCGCCTTTGCATCATCCCTGGATCAAGTCGGTCCGTTCGGCCGAACTGTGGCTGACTGTACCGCGCTCTTCCAGGCGACCGCGGGGTATGATCGTCGCGACAGCACCTCATTGGATGTGCCGGTGCCCGATTTTGAAGCGGTCTTGACCGGCGATATTCGCGGCCTGCGTGTGGGCGTGCCCAAAGAATATTTCATCTCCGGCATTGAGCCGGAAGTGGAAGCCGCGGTGCGTGCCGCTATCGCCCAGATGGAACAGCTGGGCGCCGAAATCGTGGAGATCAGCCTGCCCCATACCCGATATGCCCTGCCAGTTTACTACCTGATCGCCCCGGCAGAAGCCAGTGCCAACCTGGCTCGCTACGATGGCATCCGTTACGGTCCAAGAGTCGATGGTGAGAACATGATAGAGTCCGTGAAGCGGACCCGAAGCTTGTTTGGCCCTGAGGTAAAGCGGCGGATCATGTTAGGCACTTATGCCTTGAGCACTGGGTATTATGATGAATACTACGGCCGGGCGCTGAAGGTGCGTACGTTAATCAAACAGGATTTCGTCGAAGCGTTCAAGCAGGTTGATATCATCGCCACCCCCACCAGCCCCACCACCGCCTTCAAAATCGGGGATCGTGCCGATGACCCCCTGGGCATGTATCTGGCTGACATTTTCACCTTGTCGCTGAACTTGAGCGCCGGCTGCGGGCTTTCTTTGCCTTGCGGTTTCGACAGCCAGGGGCTGCCCATCGGCTTGCAGCTCATCGGCGACACCTTGCAAGAGGCCAAGATCCTAAACGCGGCCCATGCCTATGAGCAGTCGACAGCATGGCATCAGCAGCTGCCGCTGACTGGGGCCAGCTAATTTCAGGAATATCTGTCTGGCGGCGAACATCAGCCGAGTCGAATGTTCACTGTCTGAATGGAGTGCAGTCCATGAAAGTCATCATCCCACTTGCCGGATATGGAACGCGAATGCGGCCCCACAGCTGGAGCCGCGCAAAACCATTGTTGAATGTCGCCGGCAAGACCGTTATCGGCCACCTGCTTGATATGATGGAGGCGGTCACCACAGAAGAAGTCATTTTCGTGATCAACCGTCAGGGAGAACAGGTTGAGGGCTGGATTCGCCAGCATTACCCCCAACTTAGCGCCCATTTTGTGGTTCAGGAAGAGCCCTTGGGCCAGGCGCATGCCATATGGCTCTGCCGGGATTACCTGGACGACAATGAGGTGATGGTGGCCTTTGGTGATGGCATCGTCAATGCCGAT
>JAHEEY010000598.1 GCA_024640485.1 Chloroflexota bacterium
GAAATACGGCCGCCGCGGGGGGTGTAGTTGGCGGCGTTGGTCACCAGGTTGGTAACCACCTGTCCAACCAGTTTGGGATCGCCCCAGGCACGCGGCATGGAGTGGTCCCAGTTGGACTCCAATACCAGCCCGCGGCTGCGGATCAGCGCTTTCCTGTCCTTGACCAGCATCTCGGCCACTTGATTGATGTCGTAGTATTTCAGATCCGGCTTTACCTTGCCCTGATCAAATCGGGCCAGGTGCAGCAGATCCTCAATCAAACCTTCCAGCCGCTCTGACTCCCGGAACAGCGTAGCCAGGTAATCGTCTCTGCGGGACTCTGAGCTGTTCTTCAACAGGGTCAGATACAGTTTGATATTGGTGACCGGGGTGCGCAGCTCATGATTCACATTGGAGATCAGCTCCGATTTCAGCCGGTCAGATTCCTGTACCTGATCCAGCGCTTCCTGCAGCTCGGCGGTACGGTCAACGACCCGCTTTTCCAGGTTGGCATTCTGCTCCTGAAGCGAACGGTGCAGTTCAGCCATCCGCTCTGCGGTTTGCACCCGTTCGGTGATGTCGCGGGCCATCATGGAGAACTCCGCCCCTTCGCCATGATAGTGGAACGAGCGTCCCAGCTCGACCGGTACGATGGTGCCGTCTTTGCGCAGCCCTTTGGTGATCACATACGGTTTGGACCAGTCCCCTGCGCGCAGCGGCAGGTGCTTCTCCAGTCTCACCCGCTCTTCCTCGGCCAGCAGCATGGCCAGGGGCTGGCCGATGATTTCTTCCGCGGTGTAGCCGGTCAGCGCCTGGGCGGCGTCGTTCCACAGGGTGACATTGCCCTGTTCATCAGCGCAGACAATGGCGTCGCCGGTATTGTTCAGAATGTCAGTCAATCGCGAGGAGGTTGCTTCCAGCTGCAGCTGGCTGCCGCGGAACAGGGGAGCCAGCAGCAGGAAGGCAATCCCGATGCCGGCGATTACCACCAAAATGACAGATTGCTCCAAGGAGCGGACCCGTTGGAAATCATCGGCTACGTCCCGGTACAGTTCCAGCACAGCCAGCACCTGGCCGCCATTTTCATTGAACAAGGGGCTGTATGTCTCAATCAGTTTGGCATCCGGGTCAAATCGGTACCCTCTTGTGCCCTCCCCGGACGGGGAATAAGAGTCCGACCACCAACTGCCGGCCAATGCCTGTTGAAGCCCTTCGGACGCTTCGGCACCGTGAGTCGTTAGGTCGCCAGACTGGGAGCGGTAGATCAGGTTTCCGTTGGCATCGAACAGGTTGAGGGCCTCCACGTCCAGGGCGTCACTGCTGCTGGCCATGAACTGCTCCAACACCGCTATGATGTCGGCTTTCCGCTGTTCAACGGAGCCGGGCTCGCTGGCGCTCATCAGAATGGGCCGCAGTTCACTGGTGAGCCCTTCTACAATGTGGTAGGAGTCATCTTCGCTTTCGGCGACAAGGTGCCGGTCAGCGAGGTGGGTAAATACAACGGCGACGGCGACGGTCAGCAAGACCATCACCGCTAAAAAGATCAGCAGGAAATACCTGCTGAGACTGAACTTCCAAGGGCGAGTTATCATTTGCAGCTGCAGTGCTCCTCGGCGGCGATGATGATCTACCGCCGACAAGTGGTTTCATAGTTAATTGATACTTGGCGTAGTTTACCTCTTTTTCTTGTATACGGGCAATCGGTAGTACTTATTGACCAGCCGTAGAAAGTGAGTGAATACCGAGTCTGTTTGATGCCGGTGAATACCTTCTGATAGAATCGGCAGATGTCAAACTCACCAGAAGCACCCATCATTGTGGGCTTCGTATCAGATCTGATGTTCAGCAGCCGTATTGAAAACGTGGCCCGCCACCTGGGCTTCCAGATGGCCTGGGTGGGCAGCGCCTCCGCCCTGGGGGACAGCCCGGCAGAGGCGCCCAGGGAAACGCCGGGCGAATCGCTGTTGGGGGCCAGCGGGGCGCTGTTCACCCGGCTGAGCCAGTGGCAGCCGGCGCTGCTGATTTTCGACCTGGGCAATGGCCAAGTGCCCTGGCAGCGGTGGATACCGGCGCTGAAAGCGTCGCCGGCGACCCGGCGCATCCCGATATTGGCCTACGGCCCCCATGTGGACCAGGAGACTTTGGAGAGAGCCGAAGGGCTGGGCGCCGATGTGGTCCTGCGCCGCTCCCGATTCGCCGCCGCGATGCCGGAGATGCTCAAAACCCATGCCTTGCTGCCCGATTACCAGGGCGCTGCCGATGCGTGTCAGCAGCCGCTGTCGCCGCTGGCGCTGAAAGGGATCGCCCTGCACAACCAGGGGGAATATTTCCAAGCCCACGAAGAGCTGGAAGCAGCCTGGAACGCGGACCAGAGTGAGGGGCGCAAGCTGTACCAGGGGATGCTGCAGGTGGGGATCGCCTACCTGCAGATCCAGCGAGGCAACTACCGGGGGGCATTGAAGATGTGCCTGCGGGTGCGCCAATGGCTGGCGCCGCTGCCCGATGTCTGCCGGGGAGTGGATGTGGCCCGGCTGCGTCAGGATGTGAACGCGGTGCATGAAGCACTGCTGGCATTGGGGCCGGACCAGCTGGGTGAGCTGGACCGCTCGCTGCTGGCTCCCATCCGTTTCAACTAACCACCAGACCTAACCTTAGGCCAAACAAGAAGCGCTCCGCTGCCGGCAGAATCTGCCGGCAGCGGAGCGCTTTGATTTCAAGTCAGCCGGCGGCTACTTCGCTTCCTGCAGCCGGTTGAACCATTTGGTCAGCTCTACAGCGACGAAGATGGACGAGCTGGCCGCCAGGGCGATGAGCAGAT
>JAHEEY010000599.1 GCA_024640485.1 Chloroflexota bacterium
GCCGGGAAGGGGATCGCTGATACGGGCCGCATCCAGCTTCTCCAGAAGCAGCAGGTGGAATCGACTAACGCTTTCAATCGCGGCCCGTTGGTTCTCCGGCGCCCATTGAATCTGAAAGCCGTGGTCAGTCAATACCTGCAGCAGCCTGGCAGTCGTCGAGATTCCTATCCCCTGTCCAGCCATCGAAGCCGCCAGCCGTTCTGCCGCAACTTCAACTTCCTCGCCACAGGCAAATGCGGTGAACAGGTCGAACAGGTGACTCGAGATTTGCGAGGCAGAGCGGCCCTGACCCTTTCCGACTCGACCGACATCAGCATAGGCCGCCAGGCGATCCGTCCAAAGCCGCTCGATTTCCTGACGATGCTGGCTCCATCTCCCCACTATCTGGTTCACGGTTGTCTCACCCATAGTATTCACTCGTACTAAGATAGTCAGAAGTCGCTATCGACACGCTCCGGATCATCGACAAACTGTCTATGCCGGCAGGTACACCATGTTTGACATAATGTCCGCTGCTTCCAAATGGCACTATCAATTGGGCCCGACAGCAGGCTGCCGGTCATCATCGGCTGAGTTGCCGCTGCTTTCGCTGACATCTAATGCCGGGATCTCAGACACTGTCCGTCCCAATGACAGGGAAACCGCGCGCCCGCCAAGCTGTTTGGAGATCGCCTGTGCGCCTATTCCAATGATTTCATCAACATCAGTTGCCCGATAAAGCTGCCCACTGATTTCATTTAGATTCTGCTGCCGTCTGGCACGCGCTTCCGCCCTGACAAGCAGCTGTGTATTCTCGATGGCAACTGCCAGCTGGTCACTCATCGTCTGCAGTGAACTGACTAGCTCAGAACTAAATGCGTTGGCGGCCGCGCTCTGCACGGTAAGCGCGCCGATAATGTGGTCGCGCACTCTCAGCGGTATGGCTAGCTCAGATCTAGTTTCGGGCAGATGGGGGTTGGCGTGCCATTCCTGATCCATGGAAACATCTTGGGTGATGCGGGCGACACCATCACCAGTAGCGCCACCGACTAGCGATTTACCGCCAACGATCAGATAGTGCCCTTTCTCAATCTGGCGTTTCGCCATCTCCCCGGTGCCCGCCCTTAGAACCGCCAGATCTGTATCTTGCCCTACGAGGAACAGCCCAACATAGTAGAAAGAGAACCGCTCTTTGATAAGATCTACCGTTCGCTGCATCAACTCGTCCAGGGCCAGCGTACTAGTAGCCGCAGCGGCGACTTCGGCAGCGGCCTGCAGCTGTACACGCTGCCGGGACTGGCCCTCCAACGCTTCCTGCACCTCTTCGAATTGAATTAGATTGTGGATGGCAATCGCCAGCGGGCCTGCCAGAGTATTTAAGAGCTCAATCGCATGGTCTGGGAATGGGATATCGTTTTCCACAGCAACGACCCCGATCAGTTCATTAGCCACGATCAGCGGCAGGCCCAACCAGGCATCGGGGCTGGCCCCAACCGTCTCTGAATGTAGTTCATCATGGAGCAATTCTACATCCTCGTTGATCAGCAGCATCTTCCGGGTTCTGGCAACACTGCCGCTGAATCCACGTGATATCGGCATCGGCGACGTGCTGGACAGGTCAACCTCTTCGCCGTATTCATAGCCGTAAATCCAGCTCAATTTATCACCTTCGGGCGTAAGCAGCATGATGGAAATACCCACGGCATCAATATTGGAGAATACCTCGCGGCGCACGCCATCGAAGACATCCTTGAGCGTGGGAGCCAGAGATAGGACGTTGGACAATCTGTTGATAGTGCTGAGCACCGCCACACGTTCTCGAGCCTCAGTAGCCATGTGGGCGTTGTTCAGGGCAATAGCCGTCTGATTGGCCAATGCTTGTGCCAGTTGAACTTCGCCGGGTTCAAATGACGGCTGAGGGCCTGTGCGAAACAGCTCTACTGATCCCAGGGCGGTGTTGCCCATCACCAACGCGAGCTCAAGAGACGCGGTTTGACCTAGCTGCATCAAAAGGCTTCTCTCCGCATCAGGCATCGTGGCATTATCGAGTGTCCTAACCAACGGAACAAGAGAGTTCAAGACCCTTTCGGTGCCTGGACGGTCCTTCAACCCGAATTTGACAGCCAGCGAGTCCGATGGCCTGTCGCTGGCACGTGGGTTGAGCTGGCTGTTGAGTTCAGCTTGCACAATCACAGCATCCTGTTTTTTCTCCCAGCTGTATAACAGGCAGTGTGAGATGTCTAGCAGCTCGGAAAACGCTTGCACCGCCCGGCTATATATCTCGGATAGGTCCAGAGTTGAGGTCAGCTGCTTATTCAACTCTACCAAGGCTTCTGTCTCATTTAGCTGAGCGCTGACCTGCTTGAATAGGCGGGCATTGTCGATATTGATGGCAATCTGATTGGCCAAGATCTGCAGTATAGCCACATCCTCTTCATCAAAGGCACTAAGCTCCCGACTCTGTACGTCCAACACGCCCAGGAGTCTGCCGCGGGCCGCCATCGGCAGCGAGAACTCTGAGCGGGTCTCGGGCAGTGAGGGTTCGCTGCTGTACAACGGTTCGCGGCTGACATCCAGGGCAATCCGCGGCGCATTGTTGGCAGCGACCCAGCCAACGATTGAGCCGGATCCAACAGTCACCCGATAGGCTCCGTTCTTCAGGGAAACACCGTTATCACTGGCATCTTCCTTGAGGAGCAGGTATTCCTTCTCTTCGTCCAAAAGAAATATCGCCGCATAGTAGAATTCACAGTGCCGGCATATCAGCTCAACGGTTCCAGCCAGAAGCTCGTCCAGGTCCAAGAAGGAGCTGGTGGC
>JAHEEY010000150.1 GCA_024640485.1 Chloroflexota bacterium
CCGCTGGCCTGCTTGAGAAAAATGGGCAGCCAGGGAAGATAGAGCAAGATGGCTGTCCCTACCAGAGCCAACCAGTGGAGCAGGCGCCGTCCCATTTCTCGCCGTCTGTTCATCATTAGGCTGGAAGCGGCAATCACCCCGTGAACCAGCAGGGTGGCTGGAAAGGAATAATGGGTATAGAGGCCGGCGGTGACGGCCAGCAGATAGGCGGCCCCGATGCCGCGGCGGGGCTTTCTATACCAGCGCAGCAGCAGAGCGGTGGAGAGAATCGACCAGAAACCCAGCAAAGCATACATGCGGGTTTCCTGGCTGTAGTAGATCAGGGCTGGATTGACTGCCGCCAGCAGCCCGGCTGCCGACTTGACCGCAAAGGCGTCAGAAGCCTTGCTGCCGGCGGTCAGCAGAGCAGCTGCTGCCATGGTTACCGCCACCGCGCCCAGGCCGGCGAATGCCGACAAGGCCCGCAGGCCGAATTCCCCGTCTCCGGCGAACTGGCGCCATCCGTGCAGCATCAAGTAATAGAGGGGGGGGTGGATGTCGCTGGCAGTCCCTTCGATGATCAGCTTGACCGACCGTTCGCTCAGCCGGGCGCTGTTCCCTTCATCATTCCAGAATGATTGGGCATCCAGCCGGTAGAAGCGCAGGCCGGCAGCCAGGAGCAGAATGCCCAGGAGAACCAACCGTTTGAGAGCCGCTCGCCGCAGATCCACTCTTATCGCCTCTTCTCATGAACCGACGGCGTCAAGGCATTCAGCAGGCTGAAGAAAAGGATGGCGCTGCTGACTGCGAAGAGCCACGGGCGGGCTCGATCCCAACCAAAGATCCAGCCAGGGATTGGCTCCACCTCCTCGCCGCTGGCCGCATGGTCAACGAATGCTTGATAAGTGGGCAACGGGGTGAAGTCCGGCTCCATTATGCGGAAGTAATACCAGGCTTGATCCCGCTCGTAATCTGCTGGACGCTTGAAGAACCAGTAGTTCATTACCCCCAGCCAGGGCCATTCCCGGCTGGCCCGCTGATACGCTTCAACGGCGTATTTGGCTTGCTGGGCCTCGGTGACTTTTCCGAAATTAGGGGGAATGCCGTCGGGGACACTGTTCCAGCCTAACTCGCTGATCCAGATTGGCTTGTGGCCATCGCCGTTGCGCACCATCATGTCGCGCAGAAATACATGGTGGGGGTAATTGATCACCGTGGGGCGCAGCCGCTGATCTTCAGCGCCGGACCACAACCCATATCCCTGAGCAGAGAAGATGTCGAAACATTCGCCGGCACCGGCGTTGTACATCCGCTGCAGGAAAACGAGGTCATTCATGTTCCAGCCGTTCATCGCCACCGTGGGCGTCAGCGCACCCGCCAGGATCACCGCGTCGGGATTTACCGCCTTGATCCGCTGATAGCCCAGGCAAAGCAGCGCGGTGTAAGCTTCAGGATCGACATTTTGCTTGCCCCACTCTTCGTTGCCGTTTGGCTCGTTCCACAGCTGAAAATAACGGACTTTACCCTGATATCGGCTGGCAACTTGGGCAACGAAGTCGCCGAAATCATTGAAGTCGTCGGGTGGGGCATTGGTGCCGATGGTATCGGTAAGCGCCCGGGTCCAGGCTGGCGGGTTGCCCAGCCGGGCGATGATTTCGATCTCATTCTGTTGGGCCAGGGCAACGATATTGTCGTACTTCTCCCACGCATCGGTCCCTTCGGGAACATTGCGCCGGTCGATGAAATCCCCCTTGCCGTGAATTTCGATATCTTCCCAGGTGAACTCCTGCCGGATGAAACGGAAGCCGGCTGCCTTGATCAGCTGCAGGCTGCGTTCCCGCTTGGCCACCTCTACTTCGCTCTGCAGGAAGGTGTTGATTCCATATGATGACAGTCCAGTATCTTTTTCCACCGCTCCCGGGGCCAGTCGGGGGGCCGGTCTGATGGCGGTGTTAAACCAATGCATCACACCGCGCAGCTGGGCAACCCGTTGTTCCTCGCCAGTCAGGGCGTACAAGGAGCTGGCTTTAGGCCATAGCGAAAGAGTCCAAGCCGCCAGGCTGAGCAGTATGATCGCTGCGAATCGGGAGATTTTCTTTCCGTCTGACATAAAGGGGATTATACCCAGTTCAGTAAGCCTCGCCTCATGGAAACTTGTGATAGCCGGCAGGAAATAGGGTAAAATACGCCGGTCGACTGGGGAGTTGGTGACCGTTGCTCCTCAATATTCCCTATGATAGACTTGAACTGTCCAGTTCGGTATCTTATAGATCGAAAAGAGGAAAAGCATGTTATCATCCGTCGAAAAGCTCTTGTTCCTTCTAGTCGTTGCCATTTCATTCACCGCAACCTACAACACCTTCAATCAAATGGCTCTCATTATTGGTCGAGGCAAAGGGAAGCTAAACTTCACCGACCTGGGCCGGCGAACGATCATTGCGATTCAGGCGCTGGTCAGTCAAGGCAAGTTAATTCGTCACCGTAAAGTTGCCTCCATTTTCCATTATGGGGTTGCCTGGGGGTTCATCTTTTACGGTCTGGTAAATGTTATTGATGCCTTGGAGGGGATGGTATCTGGGTTCCACTTTTTCGAAGAGAACCTCATTGGCCAGTTATATCGGCTTACCGCTGACCTATTCAGCGTGGCGGTCTTGGTCGGGGTAGCCTTCTTCCTGGTCCGCCGGTTCGTGGCCCAGTCCAAAGTGCTGACCATTCGCGACAATGTGACCTTGATGCCCAAGGCGAAAGATGGGGTCCGCCAGGATTCGCTGGTTGTGGGCATGTTCATTCTGTTTCATGTTGGATTTCGCTTCCTTGGCGCTTCTTTCCTCATTTTGCAGCACGGCGCCGATGCCTGGCAGCCGTTCGCCAGCCTGATGGCCAACGGCCCCTTGTCCGGACTATCCAGCAGCGAATTCGCGCTCAACTTCGGCTGGCATACCAGTTTCTGGATGGCCCTGGGATTGATTTTCGCTTTCTTGCCTTATTTCCCCTATACCAAGCACGCTCATCTCTTCATGGGTCCATTCAACTACCTGACCCGGCCGGAACGCAGCTATTTGGGGGCGATGTCAACATTAGATTTCGAAGATGAATCTATTGAGCAGTTCGGGGCGGCCAAGCTGTTTGATTTGGAGCAGACCCGCATCCTGGATGCGTATGCCTGCATCATGTGCAACCGCTGTCAGGAAGCGTGCCCGGCCTACTTCACCGGCAAGGAGCTTTCCCCGGCAGCATTGGAAGTCAATAAGCGCTACTACATCAAAGAAAACGGCGACGCCCTGGCTGCCGGTGAGGACAACCGCGCCTTGCTGGATTACGCTATCAGCACCAGCGCGGTATGGGCCTGCACCACCTGCGGTGCCTGTATCGATGTATGCCCGGTGGGCAATACCCCCATGCTGGACATCATGGATATCCGCCGCGATCAAGTTCTGATGGAAAGCTCCTTCCCGGACGAGCTGAAGACGGCCTTCGTGGGGATGGAACGGACCGGAAATCCTTGGCAGTCAACCGAAAGCCGGATGGATTGGACCAGTCCGCTCGATTTCAAGGTGCCTACGGTAGAGGAAAACCCGGACTATGAATACTTGCTGTGGGTCGGCTGTGCCGGTGCTTTCAATCCCGATTCGCAGAAGATCGTCCGGGCGGTGGCTACCGTCCTGAACGCGGCCGATGTCAGCTTCGCTGTACTTGGAGAAGATGAGACTTGCACCGGTGACTCAGCCCGTAGAGCTGGAAACGAATACCTCTTCTTTGAGATGGCCTCAGGGAACATCGAGACCTTGAACGCGGCAGGCGCCGACCGCAAACGGATCGTCACCAGCTGCCCCCACTGCTTCACCACCATTGGCAAAGATTACGCCGAGCTTGGCGGCAACTATGAGGTGTTCCATCATACCCAGTTGATCGCTGACCTGGTAGGCAAGGGGAAATTAAAGCTGAACGGGAAATCGCTGGAGAAGGTCGTCTTCCACGATCCCTGCTACCTGGGCCGTCACAACGGCATCACCGCCGAACCTAGGGATGTCCTGGCAAGGGCTGGGGCCACTTTGTTGGAAATGGGCCGCTCGGGCACCGACTCATTCTGCTGTGGTGCTGGTGGGGCTCAGATGTGGAAGGAAGAGGAGCACGGCTCCGCGTCGGTCAGTATCACCCGATTCAATGAGGCCAAGCGAACCGGCGCGGAGACGCTGGCAGTTGCTTGCCCATTCTGTGCCACGATGATGATTGATGCCAGCCGCGAATTGGACAGCACCATGGAAATCAAGGATGTTGCTGAAATAGTCGCGGAAGCGTTGTAGCGACTCGATATCAGCCAGATAAACGGTTTAGAGAGCCTCCCATGGATGCAAATCGCGTCCATGGGAGGCTTTTTTGCGTTTAACGGCTGCCGGCGCCGTTGCTGCCGGGTACCACCGGTTCTTCAAGTTTGAATTGACTGATCAATGCCTGCTGCTGCTGGGCCATATCGCTCAGCGAGGCCACCAGGTTGGTGACATCATGGACCTGAGCGTTCATTTGAATCGCCGCTGAATTGACTTGAAGGACGGCACTGCTGTTTACCTCACTGACGGTGGCGATCCGTTTGATGGACTGGGTAACCTCGTCGGAACTGATATTCATTTGGCTGACCGCGACCGTATTTTCATTCACCACCGAGGCCACCGTGGACATCGCCTGGGTCAGTTCGTTCGAAGAAGCGCTGAGCTGCTGGATGGTAGATGCCACATCCTGGAAATGGTGCGTGACCGTTTCCGTGGAGTGCAGGATGTCGGCCAGTGCTTCGCGGGCTTCACCAGCATGGGAAGTGCCCTCGTCGACGATGACGGCTCCGTCGCTCATTACTTTCTCTGCCCTGCCGACGGTCATCTGCATGCTCTCTAAGAGATTGGCGATAGATTTTGCCTCGACGGCAGTCCGTTTGGCCAGCTTCTGCACTTCCCCGGCCACTACGGTAAACCCTTTGCCGTGCTGACCCGCCCGTGCCGCTTCAATGGCGGCGTTCAGCGCCAGCACATTGGTCTCGGCGGCGATGTCGTTGATGGTAGAGACGATATTGCCGATCTGTTGGGACTGGGACCCCATCTGTTGAATTTGCGTCACCAATTGGCCGAAGGCATCCTTGATGCGCTCCATGCCCTGAATGGTCTCGGCCACTGTCTGAACCCCTTCTTGAGCGGACTCGCCTGCCGCCATGGCGATCTTGGAGCTGCTTTTGACATTTTCTGACACATGGGACAAGGCATCGGCGATTTGAGTCGTGATGGTCGATGTCTGGCTGATGGCGATGCTCTGACGTTGGGCACCGGCTGCGATGCCGTCAATTGCTCGGGACATCTCCTCTGTAGAAACCGCGGTTCTTCTGACCGATTCAGACTGCTTTTGTGTTCCTTCACTAATTTGCTGGATGGTCGCCGCTACCTGCGACACCGCAGTGCTGGTCTCATTAGCTACGGATGACAACTGGCTGCTGGCAGCTGCTAACCCCAAAGTGCCCTGGCTGATCTGGCCAGTCAGCTGTTTCAGGGTGGCGATCATTTTGCTGAAAGACTTCCCAAGCATATCTCTATCTGAACGGGGTGTCGCTTCGATCCTGAGATCACCGTCGGCGATCCTTTCGGCAGTTTCAGCCATCTGCTGCAGGTAGCCGATCATTTCCTGAATGGAGTTGACCATATGGCCAACCTCATCCTTGCTGCGCATCTGTACCTGTTGGGCCAAATCCCCTTCGGCGATGCTGGCGCTGACCACGGCGACAAGATTGATGGGTTGTACCAGCCACCGATAAACTGCCCAGGTAAACAGGAAACCGGCGGTTATACTCACGGCAAAGAAAATGATGCTGCTGTTGGTGTTCACACCAGATTCGGTGAAGAGAATTCCCAGGCCAAATGAGGTGGCCACTACCGGCGAGGTCATCAACAAAACTTTGGTGACCAGACCGCGGCGTGATACATAGAACGCTGCCGCATTGATCAACAGCATGGCGACGCTGGCTTCGACAGCGATCATCAGATAATCTGAGCTCATCTTCGACTCTCCTGTGGATCTGAACTGGGCAGAATTCAGCAGGTGCAGGCCGATCTTCGCAGCCTGAGTCAACGGTGTTTCGTGCCGCTGTTCCCAGTCGCTGAATCGTCCCTGACTGCCGACCGCTCCATTTGTAAACACAAGATAGGCTCACCCCCATCTTGCGACTAATCGCTGCTGACGCCGAATCGCCTTGCGTCCAAGGCGTCAGCTATTTCGACGGCTCCTCGGTCGCCGCTTCGGCTGTCCCTTTGCTGCCGTTCAGATGGCTCTCTTGGTAGTCGACAGAAGCCTTGAGGAAAGCGCTGAACAGCGGATGCGCCCGGTTGGGGCGGCTCTTGAACTCAGGATGGAACTGGCTGCCGACCATGAAGGGATGGTCATCCAGTTCAGCGATCTCAACCAGGCGACCGTCTGGAGACAATCCGCTCAAAGTCACCCCGTTCTCGCTCAACAGCTCTCGATACTGGTTGTTGAACTCCCAACGGTGCCGGTGCCGTTCAGACACCAACTCCTGACCGTACGCATTGGCTGCTTTGGTGCCAGATTTCAGGTAGCACGGATACACCCCAAGCCGCATGGTACCGCCCATATCGGAGAGGTTGTGCTGGTCCGGCATAAGGCTGATGACCGGATGCTTGGTGTGGGCGTCAAATTCGGTACTGTTAGGTTCATCAGAATCGAGCAGGTGGCGGGCGAAATCAATGCACATCACCTGCATGCCCAGACATAGGCCCAGGTAAGGGACCTTGTTTTCTCGGGCCCACTTGGCAGTCAGGATCTTTCCTTCCACGCCGCGCTCGCCAAATCCTCCGGGGACTACAACGCCGCTGAGCCCTTGGAACAGCTCCCATCCTTTCCCTTTTTCTAGATCTCCAGAATGAATCCATTCCACATCGACCCGTCGATTATTGCTGATCCCGGCGTGATAGAGAGATTCGCGGACGCTCATGTAGGCGTCATGGAATTCCACATATTTGCCCACGATACCTATACGGATGGACCGCTTCGGCTGACGGAGTTCGTCAATCATCTGCCGCCATTCGGTGAGAATTGGTTTGGAGGCGCCGGTGATCCCCAACTTCTCGATCACATAGTCTCCAAAGCCAGTTTCCTCTAGAAGCAGCGGGATTTCGTAGAGAATGTCGCTGGTTACTGCCGGGATGACCGCTCTGGGTTCGACATCACAGAACTGGGAGATCTTGCGGATGTGTTCATCCGGGATGGGGTGATCTGCCCGGGCGATGATCACGTCTGGGTTAATGCCAATCCCGCGAAGCTCGCGCACACTGTGCTGAGTTGGTTTGGTCTTCAGCTCCCGGCTGGCCCCGATGTAGGGCAGGAAGGTCACATGAACATACAGCGTGTTTGCGATGCCGACATCGGCCCGCATTTGACGCAGCGCTTCCAGAAAGGGGAGGCTTTCAATATCGCCGACGGTACCGCCGACTTCCACCAGCACCACGTCGGCCTGGCTATCTTCGGCTACCAGCCCGATGCGGCGCTTGATCTCATTGGTGATATGCGGGATGACCTGAATCGTCCCTCCCAGGTAATCACCGCGTCTTTCACGAGCGATCACTTCCGCGTAGACACTGCCGGTGGTGACGTTGGAAAGCTGGCTCAGGTTGATGTCGATGAACCGTTCGTAATGCCCCAAATCCAGGTCGGTTTCCGCGCCGTCTTCAGTGACAAACACTTCGCCGTGTTGGTAAGGAGACATGGTGCCGGGATCGACATTGATGTAAGGGTCCAGCTTCTGCACGGCAACTGTGAGGCCGCGGGCTTTCAAGATTCGGCCCAGGGCGGCTGCGGTCACACCTTTGCCAACTGAACTAACCACGCCGCCAGTGAAAAACAGGTACTTGGTCATGCTAACTCCATCACATAAAAGAGCGGTGGCGTGTGTCAGAGTCGAAAGACACACGCCACCGCTCTATTCAGTGGCTCATTCAAAGAATGCGGTGACATCCTTCGCACAACCACCTTCTTAAAGCAATCTTACTAAATCGTCTACCGCCCGTTTCATATCCAGGAAAATCAATCCCAGTTTTGCTTCCGCCCGGGCCAACACTGTCAATACCGCGTCATCTCCAACCGCGCGGAGAACGATGATACCGTCACTACCCTTGATGTACACTTGATCGAGCAAACCTCGGCCTAATTCACTGGCAATGCGGTCTCCAAGAGAGAGCATTGCCGCGGACATCGCTGAGATACGGTCTTCATCTACGTCAGCAGGGAGTGATGAGGCCATAATCAGACCATCTACGCTTACAACGGCCGACGCTTCGATATCTGGCGTACCAGCTTGCAAGTCTCGCAGGCGGTCAATCATCATTTCTGTGCGCGATCTCATCCAGATTCTCCTTGCTCGAGCTTCGGGGAAGCTTATGTTATGTTAGGATAGAACGAAAAAATGATAGCATATCTATTAGGGACTGTCAAACGAGGAAACGGGGGGCATGGGATGTCCAAACAGGCCTGTTTTCAGGAGAAAAACCGCCAGGAAATGCCCCCTGATGTGCCGGATGTGAGCGGTCTGATGGCGCTGTTTTCGATGCCGGCAGACGCGCGATCTAGTCGGTCGTGGTACTCAAAGCAGCCGGTTCCGTGTGCTTGAGCCGGTCCCACGCTTCCACAATCAAGTCAAGTTCCTCTTTCGTCTCAGGATACTCCCCGTAGCGCACGCGAACATAGGCGGCGGTAATCCGATCCACCTCTTCGCCGTTTCCAGGCCAAACCCGGGTCACAGACGGCAGATACTCGAATGGGGTCTCCGACTGGCCCCGCGGGTAGCCGCTGGCCTCGGCTGCGGCACACATTTCCTGGTATACACGCCGTACTGAAGCCGCCGCCCGCCAATTTCGCAGCAGCCCTAATCCCTGTAATATCCGCTGCCCTAAGGGGGCCTTCGGTCCCCGCTGTATACTGGGCCAGGAGCCCGTCCGTTCATTGCTGGCGGCGGCGAAAGCGGCCTGGCGGTAGAGGCGAGAGAGGGCCAGAGAGACGATCAGCACCAGGGCCAGTATCAACAGCAGCGAGGTCAGCTTGGCGGCGTCCAGGCTGCGCTCTACGGCCTCGGCGACTTCGGGGGTCGCCTCAGCGGTACCGATATCCACAGTGGCGATGATCAGCTCTTGCGACAGCGCCGTAGCCATGAATCCCCCGAATAGGGTGGTGAGCCACTCAATGAAATAGCCCAGCAAGATCAGCAGCGGATGGGACAGATAGCTGATGATCCCGCCCACGCTGGTGCCCAAGAAGGTAAGCGCCGAGAACAGCGGCGCCAGCCATCCAGCCAGCACCAGGGCCGCATCGCCGCTGACTACCGCCGCGAATGCTCCCGACAGGGCAATGGTGGCCAGCGTCGCCGAGAGAACCATCGACAGCCATTGTGGGTTCAAGGAGGCGGCGTGCCCAGACCGGTCCCGTTCGATCTCATCGGCCCGGATCAGGGCAACCGCTGTCAGGGCGGCTACGAAGAAGAGCAGGATGAATGGGGTCGCGTTCCACGAGTTCGAGAGGCTGGCCCAAATTGTCAGCGGCGCCAGGACCAACCCGCCGAGCCGCAGCCGCAGCCCTGTTTGGCTGACACTGAAACCTCTGGTAGCCAGACGGATGCCCCGCCACCATA
>JAHEEY010000151.1 GCA_024640485.1 Chloroflexota bacterium
TCTTGGGTATGGATGATGGCCTGGCCCAGTATCCTGAGCTGGTCAAAGAGTATTTCGGTACTTCGATTCCTTACAGTGATAATAAATTCGCCGCATTGAACACAGCCGTGTGGTCGGGCGGTAGCTTCATCTATGTTCCCCCTGGTGTTCACATTGAAATGCCGCTGCAGGCCTACTTCCGCATCAATGCCAAAAATGTAGGCCAATTTGAGCGGACGCTGATTATCATTGATGAAGGCGCCTATGTGCATTACGTGGAAGGCTGCACTGCCCCCATTTACTCCAGTGATTCACTGCATTCGGCAGTGGTGGAGATATTCGTCAAGAAGGGCGGGCGCTGCCGGTATACCACAATTCAGAATTGGTCCAATAACGTGTACAACCTGGTTACCAAGCGAGCGGTTGCTGAAGAAAATGCCACCATGGAGTGGGTCGACGGCAATTTAGGTTCAAAAGTGACCATGAAATACCCGGCTGTTTACTTGACCGGAGAAGGGGCCCATGGTGAAGTCCTGTCCATCGCATTTGCGGGACGCGGGCAGCACCAGGATGCTGGCGGCAAGGTGGTCCATATGGCCCCCAATACGACAAGCCGTATCATCTCTAAATCGATTTCCAAGAGCGGCGGCCGAAGCTCCTACCGTGGCTTATTGAAAGTTCACGAAGGCGCTGAAAACTGCAAATCAAACGTGGTTTGCGACGCGCTGCTGTTGGATGACGAGAGCCGTTCTGATACTTACCCGTACATCGAAATCGATGCCAAGGATGTGACCATCGGCCACGAGGCATCGGTCAGTAAAGTGGGTGAGGAGCAGCTGTTCTACCTGATGAGTCGTGGTGTCAGCGAAGAAATGGCTAACACGATGGTTGTCAATGGCTTCATTGAGCCGCTGGTAAGAGAGCTGCCAATGGAATATGCCATTGAAATGAACCGGCTGATTCAGCTGCAGATGGAAGGTTCAATTGGTTAATACACTCCCTCGCTGTTAGTGGGAGTCTGAGGAATTTCCAGGTTGGCATGAGTTCCATTTTCATGCCAACGACCGGAAATAAGAGAGGCTTGTTGAGTTGATGAGTACGGGATTCACAAAAGAAGCGGTAGAAAAATTGTCAGCCATGCTGCAAGAGCCGGCATGGATGTTGGAATTTCGCCTGAAGGCTTGGGAGCTTTATGCAAATACCCCAATGCCGACGACTCAGGACGATGCGTGGCGCCGCACAAACTTGCGCCGACTTAAATTAGATGAAATTGGGCCTTCTCTGAATGGTGAAGGTGATGCCAGTTCAGTGCCGGCCTATATGGCTCAGCAGCTAACTGAAGATAAAGCTGGCGGCTTGCTGGTCCAGGTGGACGGCAAGACCACCAACTACGAGATCAGCGACGAACTCAAGGCGCAGGGGGTAATCTTCTGCGATATGAGTACGGCGGTCCGCGAACATGGCGATCTGGTCAAAGCACACTTCATGAACGAGGCAGTGCCCGTCACTGACGGCAAGTTTGCCGCCCTCCATGGCGCGTTCTGGCGAGGAGGCGTGTTCCTTTATGTCCCCAAGAATGTGCAGGCATCAGCGCCGCTGCACAGCGCGCTTTGGTCAACCGCGGGCAAGACCTTCACCCATACCCTGGTGGTGATTGAGCGAGGGGCTGAGGCCATTTTCATTGATGAATATGGTTCTGCCGGCGGCGATGGCCAAGCGCTGCACAATGGTGTCATTGAGCTCCTGGTTAGAGATGCCGGCAATTTGACCTATGCCGCGCTGCAGGACTTCGGTTCAAACATGTGGCAGATCAGCCACGAGCGTGGACGTGTTGGCCGAGACGCCAAGCTTGACTGGGTGACCAGCGTCATGGGAACCCGCACAACCAAAGCGTTCCAAACCGTTGAGCTGGATGATCGCGGCGGATGGGCGCGGATGTCGGGGATCTTCTTCGGCAGCCAACGGCAGCATTTTGATCTAGATACCCAGCAAAACCACAATGCGGCAGACACCACCAGCGACCTTTTATATAAAGGCGCGCTGCGGGACAAGTCTCGCTCCGTATGGCAGGGGATGATCAAGGCGCTGCCGGATTCACAGCGTATCGACGGATTCCAGGCGAATCGCAATTTGATGTTGGATAAGGATGCCCGGGCGGACTCGATTCCTGGCCTGGAAATTCAGGCCGATGATGTTCGCTGCACCCATGCTTCAACCATTGGTAAGCTGGACGACGAGGAAATCTTCTACCTGATGAGCCGTGGAATTCCTAAGCACACCGCAGTGCAAATGGTGGTTCAAGGTTTCTTCGACCCGATCATGCAGCGCATACCTTTTGAAGGCGTTCGCGATCGCATCTTCGGTCGCATCCTTGAGAAGGTTGGCTGATCTCATTCGTTTCGTTGGATTTAGCCAGCGCGGTTCTTTGGCGTTTGCGTCTACCAACTTAATAAATTGATGAATGGTGGCAGCCATTTACACTGGTCTCTCGTATACCGTGTAGGGCTGCCACTATTGTTTTGAATTGTCGAATACAATAGTTGCGAATAACATCGATCTTAGATACATTGGCATCTCGTTTGACCAAAATTGGAAATTAGCAATGTACGACGTAAATAAAGTCAGAACAGATTTCCCTATATTGAGCGTAGAAGCGCATCCTGGTGTGCCTTTGGTTTACCTGGACAGTGCCGCTTCGTCGCAGAAGCCAGCGGCAGTGATTGACGCCATGAACGCTTATTATCGGGGATACAATGCGAATGTGCATCGGGGCATACACCGATTGAGTGAAGATGCCACCAACGCATACGAGGGGGCTCGCCAGCGCATCTCTAAATTCATCAATTCGCCCGATCCATGCCAGGTGATCTTTGTGCGTAATGCCACAGAGGCTTTCAACCTGGTGGCTTACAGCTGGGGGCGCACAAATATCAGCGCTGGCGATGAGATCCTGCTCACGGAGATGGAGCATCACGCCAATCTCGTGCCGTGGCAGCTGTTGGCGGAAGAGACCGGTGCCACACTGCGATTCGTTCCATTTCTGGAGGATGGGACGCTGGATCTTTCGGACTTGTCCAATCTGTTGAACGAACGTACCAAGCTATTTTCCTTCACGGCAGTCTCTAATGTATTCGGCACCATCAACCCGGCGAAGCAGCTGATTGAAGCGGCGCGCGAAGTCGGCGCCGTCACCATGGTGGATGCTGCCCAGGCAGTTCCCCACATGCCGGTAGATGTTCAAGAGCTTGACCCCGATTTCCTGGCGTTTTCCAGCCACAAGATGTGCGGCCCGACCGGGATTGGTGTCCTCTACGGTGGGCGCGATCTGTTGGAAGAAATGCCCCCATTCATGGGCGGCGGCGACATGATCCGCCGGGTGACACTTGAGGGCTCAACCTGGAACGACCTGCCCTGGAAATTCGAGGCGGGAACACCCAGCATCGCGGAGGTGATTGGGTTGGGTGCTGCCGTTGACTATCTCAGCCAACTTGGCATGGACCAAGTCCTGGAGCACGAGCAGTTTATCACCAATTATGCTCTGGAGGCGTTGAGCGAAGTCAAAGGCCTGAAGGTCATCGGCCCGGCGCCATCTCAAAAGGGTGGGGTAGCCGCATTTACTTTGGAAGGGGCGCATCCGCACGATATCGCCGAATTGCTGGATGAGTCCGGCATTGCGGTGCGTGCTGGCCACCACTGTGCCATGCCTCTGCATCATAAGCTGGGACTGACTGCCACTGCCAGGGCGAGTTTCTACATTCACACCACCACCGAGGAAGTAGACAAGCTGGTTCAAGGGCTGAATCGTGTGCGTCAGGTTTTTCGATTATAATTATGTGGTGACTTGGTCACCTCTTTTAGCAAGACGGTACGGCTTTGGCATAGTGGACATTCATTCAGGCGACGAATAATCAAGCAGCCAGTACCCCGAATCAATACTTTTTAGGATTTTGAAGATGGATAGTAGTGTTTATCGAGAGCAAATCATCGACCTTTATGAAAGCCCGCTAAATTTTGGCGAGCTTGAGCATCCCGACTTCAGCTACGAAGAGGACAACCCCCTTTGCGGTGATGTCATTCGCATAGAAGTCAAGCTCGACGAGAACAACCGGGTAGCAGAGGTCGGCTGGAGCGGCGACGGCTGTGCGATTAGTCAGGCTTCAGCCTCTTTGTTGACCGAGGAGATTAAGGGTAAAACCTTAGATGAGGTGAAGGCCTTTGACAAGGATGAACTGCTGGCGCTAATCGGCGTGCCGTTGAGTATGGCCCGGGTGAAATGCGCCCTGCTGTCGCTGAAAGTGCTGAAGGCTGGCGCCTACGGGCTGCCAGATCCCAGTGTGATGAGAGATCAATAGCAGAAGGAGCCTGCGTGACAGAATTTGTCAAGGTTGCCCGCGTCGAAGATCTGCCGGCTGGGGAAAGAATCCGGCATGATTTTGAAGAAGAAACGATCCTGATTTTCAATGTGGACGGCGAATTCCATGCGGTCGCTGATCTGTGTACCCATGATGACGGGCCGCTGGAAGATGGACCCTTAGAGGGCCACGAAGTCTCCTGCCCCCGCCATGGCGCCCGTTTCGATGTTCGCACCGGCGCCGCCCTCTGCCTGCCGGCCTTCTCCCCGATACCCACCTATGAAGTCAAGATCGAAGACGGATTCATCCTTGTTGAATCGCCGGACGAATGGTAGTCAGAAACCGTTACTTGGGAGATTGAATGCGTCAATTATCACTTGTTGTACGCGGCCTGCTGTTGGGCCTGGCATTGATTCTGGTGACCGGCACGGTCCGATTGGCAGCCGGATTTCCTGAGCTGTCTTCGGTGAATGAGCCGGCGACTGCCCCTGACCAAAGCGCGGCAGAACCATTTGATCTCTTTCTTCCGGTGGTCTCAAAGCCGCTGCCGGCGGTCACCAGTGACATCCCTTACTACGGGGTTAATTTCATAAGTTCCGTTGAGGACATTGCCGACGAACAGCAGTATCAAAATGGACTGCTTACCGGCGCCCCGTGGAACCGGTGGCCCATCTACTGGTACAGTGTTGAGAAGAGCGAGGGGCAGTTCGACTGGTCCGCCCATGACACCCTGGTGATTGCTGACTTGGCCCATGGCTTGAAAGTGAACGCCATCCTGATGGGCACGCCTGGTTTCTACGTCAATGGGCTGACCCAGTCTGCCATCGCTGAACCTCCGCAGCGGTACCGCAACTACCTGATGAGCGCCCCCAATGCATCGACCCCGCAAGGTTTATCCGAAGGTGTCTTCTCTGACGGCAGCGATATCCCCGGGCCAGGCAAGCAGATCAACCCTAAGAATAAGTGGGCCATCTTTGTTGCCGCTGCCGTCAACCGGTACATGCCCGGCGGCGTATTGGCGCAGCAATATAGCTGGCCTGAAGGCGTTGGAATCACCTACTGGGAGATGTGGAACGAGCAGGACTACTCTTTCTTCTGGAACGCTACCGTGGCAGATTACGCCCGGCTGTTGAAGGTCGGCTATCTCGCTGCCAAACAGATCGACGCTGATTCACAAATTCTCTTCGGCGGTCTGGCCAATTTCCAGCAGCCGAATTACCTAAACGATGTCATGAACGTCCTGGATGGTGATCCAGAAGCCGCCGAATTTGGCTATTTCTTCGACGTCTTGGCGACACACAGCTACTCCCGCTCCTGGGATTCCTGGTACCATGTTTGGCGCGCGAAAAAGGAAATGAAGGAGCACGGTGAAGACAAGCCGGTTTGGCTGAACGAGTCAGGCGTGCCGGCGTGGGATGATTATCCCGGTCCAGTCTGGGATCCCACGAGTTCCTGGCGGTCTACTACGACAGAACAAGCAGATTACACCATTCAGTCCGCGTTCTACGCGGTATGGGCCGGCGCTGAGGCCGTGTTCAGTTTCCAGCTGTATGACGGCTGCGGCAATCAGGCCGCTGGAAGTGATTTCCCTCCCCATAATGGTGAGCTGTGCGGGTCAGATGGTAAGCTAACGGTATACCCATTCCTAGACTGTGCTGGAGATGCCTATGGGTTCTTCAGCAACCCCACCGATGCCGCGTGTTTTCGCCAGCACCCTGACCCGGAGTCACCTCGGCCGAAGCTGGCGGCGATTCAGATTCTGACCACCTATTTTCAAGACGTGATCCCGCTGGATCGAAAGAGGGTAGGGGATCCGGATCCAATCGCGGCACCGCAAGAGTGGTTCATCTTCTACCGTCCAGAGACGAACCAGCGCATCATGGGCTTGTGGGCTCGTTTTGGAGAGCCGCAGGTTGCCGAAGTGCCGGCAGTGAGCCGGGACGAAAGCGCGCTGCTGGTCGCTGCCGATGGGACTGTGCAGACTATCCATGCTGTCAATGGCAGCTACAGGATTTCGCTGCCTGGGGCCACCAACCTCAATTCAGACTGGAATATCTCAACCGGCTACCCAATTGGGGGACGCCCGTATCTGCTGGTGGAGTCTTTCGACAACTAGGCTGCAGCACATCTGAAGCCAGGATTTCTCCTCTGCTCACCTGCCATCAATGCCGATTGGCGAGGGTGAGTGCTGCCACCTCTTTTCTTGACACAACTATCCGGGCGTCACCTGATCAATGACTGACATATGGTCATGAGGCGGCCATTTGATCGATACGGCAGCCTGTCAGGACAGCTAGATGATCCGTTTGACAGACAATTGCAAATTGCCTATAGTTGGCATCTCATATTAGAACAAATATTTCACAGAATAGAACTTGGGAATGGAAATAGGACTCGTAAAGCAAGTAAATATTGATGCGGAGATGCGTGATTCGTATCTGAGCTATGCCATGAGCGTTATCGTCTCCCGGGCACTGCCGGACGCGCGTGACGGGTTGAAGCCGGTGCAGCGGCGTATTTTATATGCCATGCACGACATGGGGCTGCGCCCCCCCAGCTCACATAAGAAGTCGGCCCGTGTGGTCGGTGAAGTGCTGGGTAAATATCACCCCCATGGCGATCAGTCGGTCTATGATGCGATGGTGCGTATGGCCCAGGATTTTTCTCTGCGCTATACGTTGGTAGATGGGCAGGGCAACTTCGGCTCTATCGATGGCGATTCAGCCGCTGCCATGCGCTATACTGAAGCCCGCATGTCCCAGATCGGCAGCGATCTGCTGGATGACATCAGCAAAGATACGGTCGACTTCACCACGAATTTCGACGATTCATTGAAAGAGCCGTCGGTTTTGCCGGCGACTGTTCCCAATTTGCTGGTAAACGGGGCTACTGGTATTGCCGTAGGAATGGCCACCAGCGTTCCCCCACACAATCTGGGCGAAGTGATCGATGCCCTGGGGTACATGCTGGACCATTGGCATGCCCTGGAGGATGTCAGCGTTTCCGACTTGATGCAGTTCATCAAAGGGCCTGACTTCCCGACCGGAGGATTGGTTTTCCGCTATAAAGGGGAAGACAACGAGATCGATACCATCGCCAGTGCCTACGCTACCGGGCGCGGACGGGTCACTGTCCGAGCCAAGGCACATGTAGAGGAAATGGGGCGGAACAAGTCCCGCATCGTCATCACTGAACTGCCTTACCAGACCAATAAGACAAATCTACTGGGTCGCATTGCCAGTCTGCATCGAGATGGCAAAATCGAAGGGCTGACCGATTTGCGCGATGAATCAGACCGCAACGGCATGCGGATCATCGTGGAAACGACCCGAAATGTGGAACCCGAAGAAGTGCTCCTGGAGCTGTTCCGGCTGACACCGATGCAGAGCACCTTCAGCATTTCTATTTTGGCGCTGGTGGACGACCAGCCCAGACTGCTCACCCTGAAGCAAGCACTGAGAGTCTACATAGACCACCGACTGGAAGTGATTCGGCGGCGCAGTGAATATGATTTAGAGAAAGCGCGTGCCCGGGCGCATATCCTAGAAGGGCTGCTCAAGGCGCTGGACAATCTTGATGAGGTCATCGACATTATCCGCCGCTCACGGACCGTAGAGACCGCAAAGAGCAACCTGTGCCAGCGGCTTAAACTGAGTGAAATTCAAGCGCAGGCGATTCTGGACATGCAGTTACGCCGACTGGCGGGCCTGGAACGGCGCAAAATTCACGACGAATACAAAGAGAAGTTGGCGCTGATCAAGTTCCTGGAGAACTTGCTGGAAGAGCCTGGGCTGATGCGTGATACCATCAAGAAGGAGCTGCTTGCAGTCAAAGAGACGTTTGCGGACGTGCGGCGTACACAGATCATCGAAAGCCAGGAAACCGGGGTTTTGACCGCCACAGACTTACTGCCCGATGAAACTGTCTGGGTGCTAATTGGTGAAGACGGCACCGTGGCCCGTACGACGTCTCCAGAGATGATCAGCATACCGGTTAAGCCGGCAGAACAGCCGGTTGCCATTTTGCAGGCCAACACCCAGGATGTCCTCTATCTATTTGCCGCCGACGGTAAAGCGGTGAATCTGCCCGTCTACCAACTGCCGCAGGGCCGAGAAATGGGTGATGGCGCACATTGGGCCGAGTTGACCAGTTTGACCAGGCGAGATCATTTGGCGGCGGCGCAGGTGCTTCCAGCGGAAGCGACAGGGTACTTGTTCTTGACCACGATGTCTGGGGTGGTGAAGCGTGTCAAGTTGGAGGACTTGCCGGGCCTCACTGGAGATCCCTTTGTGGTAATTAATGTGCCTGATGGTGACTCATTGGGCTGGGCCAGGATCACTTCCGGCAATGATGAAGTCATTTTGGCCAGTGCATCTGGCCAGCTGATTCGATTCAGCGAAGATTCGGTTCGGCCGATGGGGCTGCCTGCCGGCGGTGTGATGGGGATCAAGCTGGCTGATGATACCGATGGAATCGTGGCTATGGATTTGGCCTTGCCAGAAAAGCTAGTTTGGAGCATAACTGATAACGGCTTGGCCAAGGCAACGCCCATGGACGCCTATCCGACACAGGGTCGCTATGGCCAAGGTGTGATAAATATGCGATTGCCGAAAGATGCCGCGGAGGTGGTTTCGGTAGTTGTCTGTGACAAAGACGCGCAGCTGTTGGTGACAACGTCGGTTGGATCGACTCGAAAACTGCAGGTGGCCGACACTGTAACCGGCAGCCGAGCGATCAAGCCGAGGTCGGTGATCAAGGTCGGCATTCGAAACCGGATCACTGGGGTGGTTGCGGTAGCAGAGCGCCATGATGAAACTCAAGAAGATGAAGAGGCGGTCGCCCAACAGCTGACTTTGTTGGGTGAACCGGCAGCCGAAGACCAAGTGCCAAAAAAACGCAAGCGCAGTAAGAAGTAGTCAAAGTTTGTTTGATAATGGAGACGAATACTAATGAACTTCAAGGATGAATGGGCGGTCCGCGAAAATGGGGAAAAGTTTGTTTTTACGGTGAGAATGCAGCGCGAATTGGCCGAGCGAGGCTTGCCGGTCGAGCCGGCATATTTGAAAGAGCTAGGCATCCAACCAAGAGCGTCAACACCTCGATACGAGGTAGAAGAGTCTGAAGAGATTGACGAGACTGAGGAAACCGTCGCCGAGCACAAGCCCGCTCAAGAGAGACGAGAGCCTGCCGACGATTTTGATGCCCCGGCAACGATTCAAATCGACCCGCAAACTGGCAAGTACATCGGCCGGATGAAATGGTATAACGTCAAGAAGGGCTACGGCTTCATTGTCCGCGGCGGTGGTGAGGAAAT
>JAHEEY010000600.1 GCA_024640485.1 Chloroflexota bacterium
TCTGCCTCTACTTGATCAGGCCACGGCTGCGTGGTGGCGGTGGGGGCGATGGTAGGGGTTGGGGCGGCGGTGGGCGCGGCGGTATCGACGGTGGTATCGGTGGAGGGCGGCGTCGATGCCGTCGGTTCCGGCTGCTGCCGGCAGCCGGCGGGCAGCAAAAGCATGACCACGATGATAAGCGACCTGACAGCAAATCGGTTGAGTTTCATGACAGACTCCCTGACGGTATTACAGATTCTGATTGTTTTGATAATAGTTTAGATGATTGAGCGGCGGCTTGTCTGACGGCGGCGTGCTGATTTGACTACGAACAGCGTTCGATGCCGGCGGGAGGGGTGAATCAGGTAGCGGATGCCAGCGGCGATCTCGGTTAATGAGCTGGCTGACACAGGTAAAGATGGACGCTGCCGAAGCCGCCGATCTCGGTATCCTGAAAGCTGAAGCCCTGGGCCTCAAGCAAGGGTTCCAGGTCGCGGATGAGATCGCCGCCCAGCTGCCAGAGGCGAGTGGCGATCATTCCGGCGAGATTGCCGTCTCGGGGGTAGTTGATGTCAATGAGGATCAGGCGACCGTCAGTCTTGAGGACCCGTTTCATCTCGGAGAGGGCGCTGCCGGCGTCGGGATAGCCGGATAGGGCCATGGTGTTGACCAGGGTGTCGAACTGCTGTTCCGGGTAGGGAAGGGACTCGACATTCCCCTGGCGCAGGTCGGCTGACAATCCCTGCCGGGAAAGCGCCTGCCGGGCTATCTCAACCATACGTTGGTTGTAGTCGACACCGCTGACATTGAAGCCGCCGGCGTACTGGGTGAGCAGGTAGCCGGTGCCGAAGGAAACCTCTAGCACCCGTTCCCCTTGAATGTGGGGCAGGGCGTGATTGAGCCATCGTTTCCAGAAAGGCAGCACTTTGATGAACAAGGCGTAGAGGCGGGCGCTTCTGGTGTAGAAGCGGTCGAAGGTTGTCTGGAACTTCTGGGCATCCTGGGGATCGGTTGAATATCGTTTTTGAATCATGTTGGCTCCATGAGGCAAGGTATTTCTGACCTGCATACACCTGATTCTATTTTACACCGGTTGAAAAGGGGCCAGGAACCGGGGAAATGTCCCAAAGATTGTCCCAAGCGGTTTAGGCGGTGATTCAGGACGGCAGACTCATGACATGGGCGGGAGATTATTCTATGATGAGAATGGGTCATCCAAGATCTGAAAAAATAACGACATGGTTGTGAGGTGCAGGTTATGAAGAAAGCAGCGAAATGGATCGGTATAGGGATAGGCAGCTTGTTGGGTTTAATCATCATCGCGGCGGGTGTGCTCAGCTTGATTACCAGCTCACGGCTGAATAAGGTATACGCGATTGAGCCGGAGGTGGTGATGATTCCAGCTGACGAGGCTGCTGTGGCCCGGGGAAAGGGGATAGTGTCAGTTAGCTGCGCCGGCTGTCATGGCGATGATTTGTCCGGCGGCACCGTGTTTAATGAAGCGGCGCTTGGTTGGATTGAGTCCAGCAACCTGACTGCCGGCAAGGGCGGGGTAGGCGGACAGTATAGTGATGCTGATTGGGTGCGGGCGATCCGGCATGGGGTTGGCCCGGAAGGCCGCCCGCTGCTGGTGATGCCGTCTAGGGCCTATTACTACTTCAGCGACCAGGATTTGGGCAGCATTATCGCCTATCTGAAATCGGTCCCCGCGGTGGACAATGAGATGGGCGGCTATGATTTGAAGATGACTGCCCGAGCGATGGCCGGTGTGGGGGCGTTTGGTGACATCTTGGCAGTCGAGATGATTGATCACGACGGGCCGCGGCCTGAGGCCCCGGCAGAAGCGGTAGATGCGGCTTACGGCGAGTATCTGGTCACAACCGGTGACTGCAGCGCCTGTCATGGAGCGGAGTTGGCTGGCGGCAACGATCCCAACCCGGACGCGCCGTCAGGGCCGAATCTGACTCCTGGGGGCAACCTTGGGGATTGGACAGCCGCTGACTTCATCCAGACGATACGAAACGGGAGCACGCCAGATGGGCGAGTGCTGGACCCTGAGTATATGCCGTGGCAGTCATATCGAAAGCTGAGCGACGACCAGCTGACCGCTATTTACCTCTATTTGGCATCGCTGCCGGCGAAATAGGGCAGGGATTGCCGGTGGAAAATAATGACATGGGGACGAGGGTGTGACAGTGGGAAAAGGAGAGATGGGATGAAAATCTGGTTAGTTTCTCTAGAAGGGGCGGTAGCGACATCGTCAGCCGCGATGGTAGCCTTTTTGGGACGGTCCATTATTGATTGGCGGTTTGTGTATGGTGAATTTGTTCCGGATGATCAGGTGGGAATCCTGGCGGCGGTGATGGCACTGTATATGGGGATATTCGGCGGCTGGATGTGGTCGATCCTGGCGGTTTCCAGGGGCGAGCGGCGCGGGCTGCTCGCCGGCATGGGCCTGAACTTGTTTGTCCTGTTCGCTGTGGCCATCGCAACGCCGCTGTATTACTGCCCGTCCCCCTGCGCGACCGCGTGGCCGGTGGCGGAAATCAGTAATTGGATTAATTTGATAGTGTGCTTGCTGGCGGTGGTATCTAGCGGCAGCCAGCTGCGGCAGGAAGTAAGCGGCTGATGAAGGAGCGACAGGCTATGTATGAAGGGATCTTTATTTCCACTAATGGTCATGGAATTTCCAGGGCAGCACGCAACGGGCAGGGGAGTTGGTCGGTGACGCAGGCGCTTGAATCAGAAGATGTCCGCTGCCTGGCGGCTGATCCAAGCCAACCCGGGGTGGTCTATGCCG
>JAHEEY010000601.1 GCA_024640485.1 Chloroflexota bacterium
GCCTTTACCGGCTGTTGTACAACCTGTTTGCCGGCGTGACATTCATTCCAGTGCTCTACGTATTGGCAACGCAGGTTGCAGACACATTGTTGTGGGCGATTCCAACGCCATGGCGTTTCTTAGCGAACCTCATTCAGCTGCTCGGCCTAATCGGATTGGGCTTCTCTGTGTGGCAGACTGATCTGTGGGAGTTCGCCGGGCTGCGCCAAGCCGCAGCCTATTTCGGGAAGCAGGACACCAATCCACACTCTGCGCAGCTCATTACTGGCGGGTTGTACCGGATCGTGCGCCATCCGATCTATTTCTTCAGCTTGCTGATCTTGTGGTTCAATCCGGTCGTTGGTCTGGGGACCTTCACGTTCAATCTTCTGGCAACAGCGTATTTCTGGATTGGCTCGCATTATGAGGAAAAACGGCTGTCAGCCGCTTTTGGAGAGGTGTATCAGGAGTATCAGCGGCGGGTGCCAATGCTGCTGCCGATCAAGCTCTTCTCATAGCAAGGTCTGGGGCAGAATCCCTGAGCTTCGCTTTCAAGCCTGATCGGAGCGTAATACGAATCCTGACATTCTTCCGGTGACTACCCCTGCATTGAATATTTGAAGCGCAGCCGGTGGGGAGGGGTGCTGCTCCCTAATAAGGCCACATTATCTATCTCGATCTGCCATGACAGCGGCTGCCCAGCAAGCCACTCCACCGCCTTTGCGAGTTGCCCATCGGCAGTGGCTGAATGACCCAGGGTGATGTGCGGCAGCCAGCTCCTGGAATCGTAGTAGGCGACAGAATCACTGCTGAAAGGATCCGCCAGGCTCCAAAGCCGAGACTGAATTTCGCTCAACGCAGGGGAGCGAACCACGGGTATATATATGACCGGCAGATCTCCGGTGAAAACCCCCAGGCCGCTGGTAAATATCGTAAACGGCATGGACTCTTGGGCGAACTGTTCCAAAGCCGATGCCAGCTGTTCGGGTTGGTAGCTGTTGGCGATATGGTAGGAGACGTGGGGAAACGGTGTGGCGTGAGACCCGTGAATGCCAAACCTATGTTCTAGCTCGTGCCAAAGATTTTCGACCTGTTGGCAATGGCTGCTGTCAAGCAGCGAAACAATTCCAAACACAGTCCACTTCTCCTCTGAGCCGGCTCATGCGCCGGGTGACAGTACATGCAGCAAGGCATTGCCTTGTTTTCCAACGACGGTCAAGGCGCCTATCTGGCGCAGTGTATAGGTCATCTTCTGGACGATGCCTGGGGAGCTGCCCAAGGCATACGACAGTTGGCGGTTGGTAAAGGGTTGTGGGAGATCCGCTGGAATCAAGGAGCAGTAATCTGCCAAATTATGAAATGTGATGTGTTCGACTACTTCCAGCAGCTGGTGGTCATGGATGCTCCACTTCTTGCGCCGCCAACTTCCCATACCGTCGTCACGTAGAATCTGGTTTTGGCGAGTCAAGAGCAGTTCGATGGTGAGATTAGGATGGAGCAGCAGCCGGGGGATGCGAACCAACTCATAGAAGATATCAATGACCTGCCCTCGTTTCGGGGACTTTCGCTGTCCCAAGTGCTCGCCCTCCGCACTCTGCCGCACAATCCATTTCTCCTTGGCGATGGGATGTAGAAGCCGCACCTGATGAGCCTGCAGTAGTTTTTCCAGCTTGCGCTTCATCGCGTATAGGTGTCGGGTCTGGATCTCAATCAGCTGATCTCCGCGCACGACATCGATGATGAAGCCGTCGACCTTGACTTCGAATTCGTCTCCGTCGCGACTGCACCACTCTTTCAATCCGGCGTGGAGCGACTTCTCTGAGAGGGTACCAATCTGGCTCATAGCTGGCCTGAGGTAGCATCCCAGCTTTCCACCAATCGTTGGTAGTCGGGATCTTGATATCGGCTGAGTAGGAACTCAGAGGCGTAGTCAGGTAATTCCCTCTTGGCTACGTGGGCTGCCAGCAGTTCGCCGGCAGCCATGCTGGCCATGATCCCAAATCCGGAAAGCGCCCCGATGACATAAGCGCCATCCACCGGCAGCGGGCCAATTAAGGGCCTGTTTTCCTTTGTCTTGCAGTAGTAGCCGCCGTCAACGGCGGGCTTGCTCATCTTGCCGAAATATGCGGAGAGGGCGGGGATCATCCTGGCCAGCCCCCGCAGGACGATCTCCGGATATTCTGGCTCAAAGGGGGGGATGGGCCAAACCGGCTCCATTGTCTCCAGATGATAAGTCCAAAGCATCAATAATGTCTGGGCTTGCGGTCCGCCTTCAGGGCGAAAATGGACGCCAGCGGGGAAGGGTTGAGTCAGCCAGCGAGTCTCCCCATCTGCCGCCAGCTCCGCTCGCTCTTCTTCAGTCCAGGCAAGACGCACCGGGTCATTCCAAATCATCAGGGGGATATCACGAGGCACCACGCCCAAGGAGTCCTCAAAGGCGATCTTGCCATGTAGTTCATTGACAACCGGCAGCTCCACCCCTATCAATGCGGCCGCTTGCTTCAGTAGTGGCCCCGCAGCAATCACGAAACTGTCGGTCTTGAATGCCAGCCGCTCGGCTTCTGTTTGTACTTGAACGGTACTGACGCGCTTATCTTCAAGCGTTACTTCGATGATTCGGCCAGAGATCAGCCTGGCGCCGTGTTCCTTTGCCTGCTGCAGCAGGTACATGCCCAACTGCTGCGCTGACAGCCAACCGCAGCGACGGGCATGAAGCATGACTGCCGTATCCTTCGCCAAAAAGGGGAACTGCTCTTGAATCAGCGCTGGGTCAAGGAGCAGATCTGCGCCGTC
>JAHEEY010000152.1 GCA_024640485.1 Chloroflexota bacterium
CTTTAGTACAGGAACATCGGCTTGCCCAGGACATTGCGCACCTTGGGCAGGTAGTTCTCGGCGTCATACAGCTCTTCCACGTCCACCCGCTTGATGCCGCTGGTCACGGCACTCATCGGGATGTGGGTGTAGGAGCCGTCGCGCAGCGCCACCATTCGGCCGCTGGCCCCGCTCAGGATCAGCTCCATGGCCATATTGGCGTAGTTGACCGCCACCATCAGGTCCAGGGCGTCGGGGGCGCCGGAGCGCATCAGGTAGGACAGCCGCTGGTTGATGATATTCTCGCCGGTCAGCTTCTGCAGCGCCGCGCCGGTGATCTCGCCGATGCCGCCCAATTTGCGGTGGCCGTAGGCGTCAGCTTCGCCGAACTCAACCACCGCTTCGCCGGCCATGTGGGCCCCTTCACTGATGGTCACCATGGCGTAGTTGGAGGGGTTGGCCCGCTTGTCCTTCATCACCAATTCCGCCAGCCGCTCCGGATCGAAGGGCACCTCGGAAATCAAGGCCCGGTCAACGCCGGCCAGATAAGCGCTGATCAAGCTGGTCTCGCCGCTGTTGCGCCCGAACAGCTCCACCACAGCGATGCGCTCGTGGGAGCCGGTGCTGGTGCGCAGCTGGTTGATCATCTGCACGCTGCGGGTCACCGCGGTGGAGAAGCCGATGCAGTAATCGGTGCCGTAAACGTCATTGTCCATCGTCTTGGGGATGGCGATCACCGGGAATCCTTCGCTGTGCAGCCGCTCGCCGTAGCTCAGGGTGTCGTCGCCGCCGATGGGGATCAGCCGGTCGACGCCCATGAACTCCAGATTCTTGAGCACATGCGGGGTGAAGTCATGCAGGTGCTTGTCGTTCTCTTCCAGATCCGCCCGATTGGGGTCTATCAAGAAGTCCGGCACCGAAGAGCTCTTGACTTTACCGGGATTGGTCCGGCTGGTGTGCAGGAATGTCCCCCCGGTCCGATCGATGATGCGCACCGCGTTCAAGTCAAGTTTGACCGTGTTCTTGGCGATGGTTGCCGGATCATCCCGATTCAGCTCCAGCAGTCCGCCCCAGCCCCGTTTGAAACCCAGGACCTCATGCCCTTCGGCCAACGCCCGCCGTACCACCGCTTTGATCGCCGGGTTCAGCCCCGGGACGTCGCCGCCGCCTGTCAAAATACCTATTCTCATATTAGTCTCCTTTAGCTGCCGTCTCCCGGCAGTTCAATATTACTCAATCCGCAGCCGCCGGCAGCTGCTGCCAGCCTGCCAGGGCCTTAGCCTACGCCCCCGGCTGCGTCTCAGAATGACTATTTCCTGGTGCCGGCTGGGCCAACACCTTGCCTATAGCCCGCAGATCCATCCACCACTGGCTCTTCGGGCGGCCGCGCCGTTCATCGTACATCCGGGGCAGCTGTTCTAGCGGGGTGAACAGCAGGTCGCCGCCGATGGTGCCGATGCAGGCGCTGACCTTCTCGTCGGCGATGGCCTGCTCCTCCAGATAGCCGATGCTCTCAGAGACCATCTGGGTGGCCAGAATACGATCAAATGGGGAGGGGTTGCCTCCCTGCTGCATATGCCCCAGGATCGCCTGACGCACATCAAATAAGTCGCCCCCTTCCTCATCGAAAAGAGCGTTCATGAAAGCCGTAGAGTAAACCTCATTGGCCATCTCATTCCGGATCACCAGCCCCAGCCGTTTGCCTCGGCGGAACCCTTCCTTCAGCTGGGCCACATCGGCAACCAGATCCGCCAGGGTGACCCCTTCCTCATGAATATACGCCCGTTCGGCGCCGGTGGCCAAAGCGCTCATCAAAGCCAGGTAGCCGCAGTACCGCCCCATCACTTCTACCACAAAGGTGCGCTGCGACGAGACCGCCGACGTCTTGATCTTGTCCACTACGCCGACGATATTGTTCAATGCCGTGTCGGCGCCGATGCACAGTTCCGCCCCCGGCAGGTTGTTGTTGATCGACGCCGGCACGCACACCATAGGGATATCAAAAGCGCCGAAGGTGTCCCGCCGCTGGTGCATGCCGATCATCGCCGCATACCCCGCCCAGCCGCCAATCATCACCAGCGCTTCGATCTGGTGCTTTTCCAGGTTCTGGGCGATGGCATAGAAATCCTTCCCTTCCGGCACCGTCCGGTTGGCGCCCAATTCAGCGCCCCCCCGCTCCGACCAGCCGGCCACATCCATCCAGCCCATCTCGTGGATATCATCGCCGATCAGCCCTTTGAAGCCGTGGCTGATCCCCAGCACCTGGTGCCCCCGGTCCTTGGCCAGCCGCACCAGCGCCCGCACCGCCGGGTTCATCCCGGGTGCCGGCCCGCCGGCGTTCATCACCGCGATGCGCAGCCGCTTCCCTTCTCCCGCCGCCGGGCTGGGCGCCGCCTTCATCAAGGTGCGCACATTCTTGAAAGCCTGCACAAAGCTTCTTCCCCGCATGGCGATCGCCTGGTCAAACCGTTTCTCCGCGATCGCCGTGGCAACCGCCTGGGTCTTCTCGATGCACGCCGACAGCGGCGTGCTGCTGATTTTGTTTCCCTGGATGCCGATGACACACGGCTCGCTGTGATAATTGCCGGTGATGATCTCTTCCACCGCCGCCGCCCCCGAGAGGGTGCTCAAATTGCGGTCAAAAGCGCTGGGCGAACCGCCCCGCTGCACATGCCCCAGCACCGTCACCCGGGTGTCCTCACCCAACTGCTCCTCCAGCACCTGCTTGACGTATCCGGCGCTGATCGGCCGTCCTTCCCGGTCCTGGGCCCCTTCCGCCACCACCACAATGGAGTCTCGCCGCCCTTCCTGCCGTCCCCGCTGCATCGCCTGGCACATCCGCGCTTCCCAGCCCGCTTCCGGGGGGTGTTCCGGGATCAGCACCCAGTCGGCCCCGCTGGCCAGGGCGCTCATCAGCGCCAGGTAGCCGCAGCGCCGCCCCATCACCTCCACCACAAAACTGCGCTGGTGGCTGGCGGCAGTGCTGGCGATCATATCCAGGGCGTCGACGATGCGGTGCAGCGCCGTGTCCGCCCCGATGGTCATGTCGGTGCCGAACATATCATTGTCGATGGAGCCGACCAGCCCCACGATCGACATTGAGCGGTGGTGGGCCGCCTGCTCCGGGCTGATCTCCCCGGCAGACAGCAGTTCAGCCACCAGCGAGGTCCATTCCCCCTGCAGGATATGGGCACCGGTGAGGCTGCCGTCGCCGCCGATAATCACCAGCCCCTCAATCCCGGCTAAAATCAAGTTGCGGGCCGCCTGCAGCCGTCCCGGACGCTCCCGGAACGCCTGACAGCGGGCCGATCCGATGATCGTGCCCCCATACTGCAGCACGCCGCCGACGTCATTCCAGCCGATAGGCCGGATGCGGTCGCCGCCGTCCACCATCCCCTGGTACCCTTCGTATACCGCGTACGCTTCTAGCCCCTTGTCCAGGGTGCATCTGACCACCGCCCGCACCGCCGCGTTCATCCCCTGGGCATCGCCGCCGCTGGTCAGTACCGCAATCCGTTTCATCCCAATCAATTGTGCAGCCCCCTAACCGAACTGATGCCGTCCCACCACGCCGGGCCTCCGCCCTGCTTTGCCGCCGCGTGACGAACCCAATCGCCATCGCCAATCGGCTCAGCGTCGGACACATAACGCCCCTTGCCTACGTACACCCAGACCGGTATTGCTTCCCCATTTTGTAAAACCGCCTGCCGCCGCTCGCGGGTATAGATCGACGCCTCCGGCCTTTGGGGATCGGTCCCCTCCAGCTCATCCAGCACCGCCAATATCCGCTGGTACTGCTCCGGTTCAATCTGAACCACCATCCCTTTCACCGGCAGATCCCCCTGCTCCAGCAGCATCGGGTATTCGCCCAGATCATACAGCACGCTCCCCGCCATCCAGGCCGGCTCCTGGCCCCGGATAGCTTCAGCCCACAGATAATGGTTGGGCTGTCCCGGCAGCAGGGTGCCGTAGCAGAAGAGCGGCAGGGTTGTTTGAATTGGTTTAGATTTTGGTCCCATTAGCTGTTATAATCCCGCCTGCGGCGGCCGCTTCAGCTGCCAGCCGCAGGTGAAAAGCCCTCGTAGCTCAAAGGATAGAGCAATCGCCTCCTAAGCGATAGATTCCAGTTCGAGTCTGGGCGGGGGTATCTTTGAACCGGTGAAGGGAGCCGCCAGACCGGCTGCTGCCTTCACTCTTTTTTACCCCGGCGCCGGCATCGCGCCCGCTACGCCCCAGCCATATACCCCTCAATCGCCGCGAACAGCGCTTCCAAATCAGCCATCTGCAGCTGGCCCATATGGGCGATGCGGAAGGTCTTTTCCTTCAGCTGGCTGCCGTACCCGTTGGACAGGGTCATCCCCAGCTCCTTGAGATACTGGTTCAAGCCGGCCACATCAATGCCGGGGTCGTTGCTGACGCAGGTCAAGGTCGGTGATTCATACCCCGCTTCAGCGAAGAGGCTGAATCCCTGCGATTTGGCCCAGCTGATAGTGCGGTCCCGCATCGCCAGATGGCGGGCCATCCGCTGATCGTACCCCTCGGCTAAAATCACATCCAGCTGCTGGTCCAATGCGAACAGCAGCGAGATCGCCGGCGTTGAGGGGGTCTGGTACTTGACGAAATACCGGTCCAGTTCCAAAAAATCGAAGTAATATCCCCGGTTGGGCACGCCGGCAGCCCGCTTCATCGCCCGCTCAGAGACGGAACAGAAGGCCAGCCCCGCCGGCAGCGCGAACGCCTTCTGGCTGGCGCTGACCACCACGTCCACATCCCAATCATCGGTTTCCAATCTGGCCCCAGCCATGCCGGAAACTGAGTCCACCATGATGACGATCTCGTCTCCGTTGGCCCCCTGCCGGACAGCTTCCGCCAACGCCTTGATCGGGCTGGTCACCCCGGTGCTGGTCTCGTTGTGGGTGAAAGCGACAGTGTCGTATTCCCCCGATGCCAGCTTCTCGCTGACCATCTCCGGCTTAATCGCCTCGCCCCAGGGAACCTCGATGCTGTCGCACGCCTTGCCGTTGGCCTGGCTGATTTCATACCAGCGCTGGCTGAACGCCCCGTTGATGCAGTGGAGCGCTTTCTTGTCGACGCAGTTGCGCACCGCCGCTTCCAGCAGCCCGGTCCCGGACGAGGCCTGGAAGAATACCCGCCCTTCAGTGCGGAACACCTGCCGCAGCTTGGGCATGATGTCCCACACAAGGCGCTTGCATTCCGCCGAGCGGTGGCCGATCATCCAACCCGCCTGGGCGTCGAGGATCTCCGGCAGCACTTCGCTGGGGCCGGGGATGAACAGCTTAATATGTTTGGTCGCTCGCGGCCCAGAGTGCCCGGCGGAATTTGTCTCGTAGCTTTTCGTCATTGAAAGTGACCATTCCCTTGTCGATTAACTCATTGCATTTGTCGGCGACCGGCTGGTGCTCGCTGCCGGTCAATTTGCTCAGCATCACCGGCCCGGCAGCCAGCGCCAGCAGCGGCGCCAGGCTGGCGCTTTGGATGAACGCCGGCGCTTCCGCCGCCACCACCTCCCGCTTGACCACCCCGCCGAACCCCACAAACAGGTCCACGGCGTCACCGGCCAGCAGGTCGCTGTGTCCGTCGCCCACCAGCAGCGATCGGCCGCTCTGGTCGCCCAGCAGTTCAGCCACGATCTGTTTCTTGCCGTCGCTGACTGTCAGATGTCCCTGTTCGTAATCCAGGTACTGCTGCCCCTGCTGGTTTCCGGCAGGGCTGTCGCCGCTTTCCCACCAGACGCCGGACAGCTCGTCGTAGGCCACGCCAACCGCCCGGATGCGTTCTCCCGGCACCCCTAAATGGATGCCGAACTCGCGCACCGGCTCCTCCAGGCCGCCGCTGATGATGTAGCATTTGTGGCCCAGAAAATGGAGCGCTTCGATCAACGCGGCAGCGTCTTCGACGATATTGCGCCGGTAGACCGCCCGGATCTCGCTGATCTGCTGCCGCGACGGCTGCACCACCTGCAGCCGCTCGCCGTAGATGTCGGCCAGATCCATCTTGCCGTCCATCGCCGCTTGTGTTAACTCTTCGACCGACTGCTTCTTACCAGCGGACTCCGCCAGCACGTCGATACCTTCTACGGTGGTCAGGGTTGAATCGCAGTCAAAAAAAACGTGTTCGTAATGTGGCCATCGCATGGTGGATTCTGATGTCCTATCGGCTGGCGACCAACCTGCAGCGTCAAGTTTACCAGCAGCTTATTCTAGCGAGTACTGGCTCTTTTGACAAAATTCGCCCGCGCCGCTTGTGCATAATGTTACCCGCTGGCGGTGCCATTCGCCGGCTAATTCAAACCCGGGATCATCCCGGTAAATTCAGCGTGATTGATGCCGTTGCTGGCCGCGCAGCTGCCGTCATGCCCGCCCAGACGCCACTCAATGCCGTCCAGGTCGGTGACCATACCGCCCGCTTCCCGGATCAGCACCGCCGCGGCAGCCACATCCCAGGCGCTCAAGCTGTAGTTCATATACAGGTCCAGCCGCCCAGCTGCCACCCAGGCCAGCGCCACTGCCGCCGCCCCCACCGCCCGGATGGTGAACACCTGGTGGGCGGTGGCATCCAAAGCGTCCAGCACCGCCTGCCGCAGCGGCCGGCTGCGGCTCCAGTCCAGCCCCAGCAGCGATTCACCGATCTCGGCCACCTGGCTCACCCGCATCGGCGCCCCATTGAGATGGCTGCCCATCCCTTTGGCGCCGCTGAACATCTCGTCCCGCGCCGGGTCGTACACCACCCCCACCAGCAGCTCGCCGGTGGCCTGCACCGCGGCGCCGATAGAGACGCAGAATTCCGGCAGCTGCCGGCTGTAGTTGGTGGTGCCGTCGATCGGGTCGATCACCCAGACCACCGGCCCCTCACTGGGCAGGTCGCTGTCCGACTCCTCAGTCACGAATCCGTGGTCCGGGTACGCCCCCCGGATGATGTCGGTGATCGTTTTCTGGGCCGCCACGTCGGCATCGGTGACGATATCCCGGAACCCTTTGCTGCTAAGCTCTCGCGGCTGGCTGACCATCTCTTTGATCAACCCCCCGGCAGCCCTGGCAGCCCGCTCTGCCGTGTTGAGCAGTGCCGCTAAATCATAACGATGTTCCATCTCTTTTCTCACTTCGTCTGGCCCCCCTTCAGCGGAGGTAGGTTTGTCCTAATTAGCAAAATCGGGCCAGGGATTCCCCTGGCCCGATTCGCAACTCACAAGTTAGGCCGCTTCTCAATCAAGATTGAGCGGCAGCCGCACAGAAGTTAGTTGATTTCTGCCATCAGTTCCGCCTGAAGCTCATTGGCCGTATCGGTCAATTCGTTCAGGGTTTCGGTGATGTCGGCGCCTTGCATGATAGCGTTGTACGCTTCTTGAGCGGCGTCACGGACGGACTGGTAGGAGATCAGCTGCGGCTCGGCGACGCCGTAAGGCAGCAGGTCCAGACCGGTCTGGTACTGAGCGCCAAAGTCAACCCCGGCGATGTAATCGCCCAGGAACGCTTCGGTGCCGGCACGGGTCGGGAAGTAACCGCTGATGGCCACCCAGCGAGCCTGGTTCTCAGGAGCGGTGAACCATTTCACGAAGTCCCAAGCGGCCAGATCTTGTTCCGGGGTGGTGTAAGCGATCATGACATCGCCGCCGTAGATGTTAATCAGCGGATCGGCGGTGGTGTGCGGCGGGGCCATCACACTCCAGCTGTCGGGCGCGGTGCCGTTTTCTTCGGCAGCGGTGGCCACATCACCAGAGTAGAAGGGCATACCAGAGGTAGAACCCTGGGTGAAGATGGCGCGGCGGTAAGCGAACTCGGGGTTCGGGTACCCTTCGGTGAAGAAGTAGGCGCAGCCGTCATCCAGCATTCCCTTCAGGAAGGTCAGCGCTTCCACGGTGGCATCCCCATTGTAGGCGTAGCCGGTGCCGTCTTCGGTCAGGATGTCCCCACCGAAAGCGAAGGTCCAGGCCGCCACAGCGGAGGCGTCATCCCGCAGGATGTAGCCGCCGGTGCCGTCGCCATTGGCTTCGGCAGCCGCGCAGGCCACTTCGCGGAACGCTTCCGGGCTGTCAGGAACACCGGTGAAACCGAGTTCTTCCATCCAGGTCTGGTTGTAGTAGACCACTTCCGCGGAGCGGTTGGGCGGGTAGCCCAGACGCTGCCCGCCGAAGGCGGCGTGGACTGATTGTTCCCAGAAACCAGGGAAGAAGTCAGCCACTTCGTCGGCGCTCAAGCCCCAGGTGGGGTCGTTGACGAAGCCGTCAAGGTCAACCAAAACGTCGTTCAGCTGGTAAAATGCCTGATCGTTCTGGTAGCCAACCAACAGGGAAGCGGGCAGTTCGCCGGCGCCGATGGAGGCATTAACTTTGTCACGGATATCGTTGTAGCCGCCCTGATTTTGGGCGTCGACGGTGATGCCGCACTCATTGGTTTCGTTGTAATCGTTGACCATCTCAATCAAACCCTCTTCACGAGAGCCTGAGTGGTTGTGCCACCAGACAACGGTCTGACCGCGAGGATCGACACCAGCGAACTCACCGTCGGCGGCAGGTCCGCACACTTCCGGCTCGGCGGCCGGCTCTTCGACCGCAGGCACTTCCGTGGCTGCCGGTTCCTCAACTGCTGGTTCTTCAGCCTTTGGTTCTTCGACCGCCGGCACTTCCGTGGCCGGGGCCGCTTCCTCTACCGCCGCGACTGGCACTTCAGTCGCGGCTGGTTCTTCAGTGGTGCCGCCGCAGGCGACCAACACCAATGCCAGAACCAGAATGATCAATGCTACAACAGCAGTCTTGCGTGATGATAACATCTTCAAACTTCTCCTTGTCCTCTTTTCGGGTGTGTTGTGATAAAAATTTTTTGCACCATTTCCTGTCTTTACTTGGACAGACACCCACATACCACTAGTCCAACGACCTTGTGAAATGGTTTAGGCAACCTACCGTTTATCTCAGATTTGAAGTTTTGGTCAACCTCGAACATCATATTGCTACAACCGGCGTCTCTGCCGGATCAACAGCCGTCAATGCCCGCTAACCATCACCTCCTTCAATATGGAGCCCTAGCCTTTCAGGCCAGACTGAGCGATAGCCTCGGTAAACTGCTTTTGCACAAAGAAATATAGGATGATGATCGGCAAGACGGTGATAACCGCGCCGGCCATCTGCAGATTAAACACGGCCCCGGCCTCATCCAGAAAGGCCAGCAGCCCGTAGGAAATCGGCCGCCAATCCTTGGTGGTGGTCACCAGGATGGGCCACGCCAGGGCATTCCAGGAACCGATGAAGCTGAAAATGACCACGGTCACCAGCGGCGCCTTGGACAGCGGCAGCACCACCGTCAGCAGATAGCGCATCCGTCCGGCGCCGTCAATCTGGGCGGCGTCCCACAGCTCGACCGGAATCTGCATAAAAAACTGGCGCAGCAGAAAGATGGTGAAGGCGCTGGCCATGAATGGAATCGTCAATGCCGGCCAATTGTTCAGCCACGGCACTGGACCTACCCGCCCCAACCAGGAGGCGGTGATGTAGTTGGGCACCCAGGTGATCGCTTCCGGCAGCAGGAAGGTGGACAGCAGCAGCGTGAACAGGAAATC